>CAUTGT010000101.1:0-5062 GCA_963537735.1 uncultured Actinomycetaceae bacterium
CTTCGAGGCGCGGCGCCGAACGCAGTGAGGCCGCCTAGCCTCGCGGGCGGCCGGGGCCTCCGGCGCCCGGAACACCAGCGGAGCAACAAGCAGAGCCCGGAACACAGGCCCACATACAGCGAGGGGCCCGAAGCGCCGCAGCGCCTCGGGCCCCACACTCGTGTCAGTGGCTCACAGGTTGAGCTGGATGTGACGTCCGGGGACGGCGTCGATCAGCTCGCGCGTGTAGTCCTGGACCGGGTTGTTGAACAGCTCGTCCGTCGTGTTGGCTTCGACGAGCTTGCCCTTCTCCATGACGATCACGTCGTCGGCGATCTGGCGGACAACGGCCAGGTCGTGCGTGATGAACAGGTAGGACAGGCCCAGCTGCGCCTGCAGGTCGTTGAGCAGGTACAGGATCTGGTTCTGCACGAGCACGTCCAGGGCGGACACGGCCTCGTCCAGGACGATGACCTCCGGGTTGAGCGCGAGGGCGCGGGCCACGGCCACGCGCTGGCGCTGGCCACCGGAGAGCTCGTTCGGGTAGCGGCGCATGGCGCTACGGGGCAGAGCCACCATGTCGAGCAGCTCGGAAGCGCGCGCGATGCGCAGCTTCTTCGGGTTGAACTCGCGCTTCTCGGCGGCGGTCAGCGAACGCTTGGCTTCAGCGGCCTCGATGAGGACGCGCATCCACTCTTCGGGCTCGCGGCCCGTGGCCTCGGCGCGCTTGATTTCGGCGCGCGCGTACTCCAGGGTGCCGTAGCCGTGGATCTTCAGGGGTTCCTCGATCAGGCGGTAGATCGAGAACATGGGATCCAGCGAACCGTAGGGGTTCTGGAACACGGCCTGGAGGCGGCGGCGCAGGCGGAAGAGCTCCGCCTCGCTCATCTGCGAGGTGTCCTCACCGTCAAAGTAGATCTTGCCCTTGGTGGGCTTGAGGAGCTGGAGCACCATGTTCGCCGCGGTCGACTTGCCGGAGCCGGACTCGCCGACGACCGCGAGGGTCGTGCCGCGGCGCAGCTCGAAGGAGACGTCGTCGACGGCCAGGAAGGTGTCCTGGCCCTTCTTGGCGCCGCGAATGTCGAATTCCTTGGTGAGGTTTTCGACGCGGATGATGGCGTCCGTGGAGGTCGAACCCTTGCCGGCGCCGACGAGCTCCTCGTCGGTGACCTTGATGCCCTGCTTGTGGGCGGACTCGATGCGCGCCGAGGCCAGGGAGGGCGCGGCGGACACGAGGCGCTTCGTGTAGGGGTGCTGGGGGTGCTGGAGGATCTCCAGGGCGGGGCCGGACTCGACGATGCGGCCGCGGTGCATGACGACGAGCTGCTCGGCGCGCTCGGCCGCCAGGCCGAGGTCGTGCGTAATGAACAGCACGGCGGTGCCCATCTCGCTGGTGAGCTTGCCGAGGTGGTCGAGGATGCGGCGCTGGACGGTGACGTCCAGGGCGGAGGTCGGCTCGTCGGCGATCAGCAGCTTGGGGTGCGCGGCCATGCCGATGGCGATCAGGGCGCGCTGGCGCATGCCGCCGGAGAACTCGTGCGGGTACTGCTTGGCGCGGCGTTCGGCGTCGGGCAGGCCGGCTTCCTCGAGGAGGGCGGTGACGCGCTGGCCGGCCTCGGAGCGGGGCACGACGTTGTTCGCGAGGAGCGCCTCCTTGACCTGCGTGCCCACGCGGAGCACGGGGTTGAGGTTACTCATCGGGTCCTGGGGGACGAGGCCGATGCCGGATCCGCGCAGCTCCACCCACTGCTTGGTGGTCAGGTGGGTGATGTCGCGGCCGTCGAACTCGATCTTGCCGCCCGCGACCTTGCCGGTGCCGGGCAGCAGGCCGATGACGGCGGCGGCGGTCGTGGACTTACCGGAGCCGGACTCGCCGACGATAGCGACGGTCTGGCCGGGGTAGATGGTCAGGTTCGCGCCGCGCACGGCGGGGACGACGCCGGTCGAGGAGGTGAAGGTGACCTCCAGGTCCGTGATCTTGAGCAGGGGCTGCGTGTCGTCCGGGTGGATGTCGGACGAGGCCGGGGCCGCGCTGGGGGCGACGGCTCGTTCGACGATCTCTTCCATCTCCTTTTCGGAGAGCTGGGGGGTGTTCGTTTCACTCACTTGCGTGCCTTCGGGTCGAGGGCTTCGCGCACGGCGTCACCCATCATGATGAAGCTGAGGACGGTCAGGGCCAGGGCCGCGCCCGGGTAGAAGAGGACCATCGGGTTGGTGCGCAGGGACGTCTGAGCGGACGAGATGTCAGCGCCCCAGGAGACGACCGAGGTCGGCAGGCCGATGCCCATGAAGGACAGGGAGGCCTCGGACACGATGAAGGTGCCCAGTGCGACGGTTGCGTACACGATGATGGGGGCCATCGAGTTCGGGATGATGTGGCTCAGCAGGATGCGCGCGCGGGATGCGCCGGTCGCACGGGCCGCGGTCACGAACTCTTCGTTCTTGGCGGACAGGACGGAACCGCGGGTGATACGTGCGATGGAGGTCCAGCCGAACATGGACAGGACGATGACGACCATCATGATGGAGCGCGAGCCCTTGAACATCTGCATGAACACGATCGCGGCGAGGAGCAGCGGGATCGCGAAGAACACGTCGGTGACGCGCGAGAGCAGCGCGTCGAACCAGCCGCCGAAGTAGCCGGCAAGTGCGCCGACGGTGCCGCCGATCAGCACGACCGCGATGGTCGTGAGGATGCCGACGGACACGGATGCGCGGGCACCGTAGACGACGCGGGCGTAGATGTCGCAGCCCTGCTTGTCGAAGCCGAAGGGGTGTCCGGCTGTGGGGCCGGCCAGGGACGAGGAAAGCTCGCAGAACTTCGGGTCGGTCGCGGTGAAGAGTGACGGGAAGAGGGCGAGGAGCGCGGCGAGCGTGATAATGAACGCGGCGATCCAGAAGGTCGGGCGGCGGCGCAGGCGCTTCCAGGCCTCGCCCCACATGGACGAGGGGGCACCCTCGTCGGCGACCGCGTCGACGGCGCCGAGGCCGGTTTCGTCGATGTCGGAGACGTAGTGGTCCTGGCCCGCGCGGGTGCGGGTGATGTTGGCGGAAGGAATCTGGTCACTCATAGCGGATCCTCGGGTCGAGCACGGCGTACAGGAGGTCGACGATTAGGTTCGCGATGATGTAGACCAGCACGAGCACTGTTGTCACCGACACGACGGTCTGGGGTTCGCCCTTGATGATGGCGTTCCACAGGGTGCCGCCGACGCCGTGGATGTTGAAGATGCCCTCGGTGATGATCGCGCCGCCCATGAGGGCGCCGAGGTCGCCGCCGATGAACGTGGCGACGGGGATGAGGGAGTTGCGCAGGATGTGGCGCGTCATGACGACGCCGCCGGAGAGGCCCTTGGCGCGCGCGGTGCGCACGTAGTCCGCAGAGACGTTCTCGGAGACGGACTGGCGGGTCAGTCGGATGACGTAGGCCAGGGAGACACCGCCGAGCACCATGGCTGGCATGGTGAGGCTCTTAATGTCGACGGAGGCCGAGGCCGTGGTCGGCAGGATCGCGAGCTGGACACCCAGGACGTACTGGAGGACGAAGCCGAGCACGAAGGTGGGGACCGAGATCAGCAGGAGGGAGACCACGAGGATGGTGGAGTCAAACCACTTGCCGCGGCGCATGCCCGCGATGACGCCCAGGCTGATGCCCAGGATGGTCTCGATGGCGAGGGCGTAGATGGCGAGCTTCGCGGTCGTCGGGAAGGCGGTCGCCATGATGGACGTAACCTTCTGGCCGTTGAACGCGGTGCCGAAGTCGAGTGTGAAGACTCCCTTGAGGTACAGCAGGTACTGCATCCAGAAGGGCTTGTCCAGGTTGTACTGGGCGCGGATCTGCGCGGCGGCGGCCTCGGAGAGGCCGCGGTCGCCACCGAGTGCGGCGACGGGGTCACCTGGCATCAGGTAGACCATCGCGAAGATCAGAAAGGTGGCTCCGAAGAAGACCGGGATGGTCTGGAGGAGTCGCCGTCCGATGTAGCGGAGCATGGACAATCCTTTAGTGTTCGTGTCGTGGGAGGGGAGGTTCCGATCCCTGGCGGTGCCTCGCGGGCGAGGCCGACTATGGTCCCATCATAGGGTAAAGAATGGGCAAATGGCGCATCAGTCTCTGAATTTGTCTGCCGTATCAAACCCGCGGTGCTGTTTTGAGATGAAAGTGTGTTCCGCGTCAATGCGGGTGCGCAGTGCGTCGCTGAGCTGCGTTGATCTGTGTGGGGCTGCCGAAAAGAGATGTGCGAGGGGCGGGCGGCGAAAGCCGCCCGCCCCAGAAGCGAGGTTAACCTCGTGCGATCACTTCTTGGTGACCTTGTACAGCACGGGCTGGCCCTTCCAGTCGAACTGGACGTTGTCGACGTTCTTTGACCAACCGCCGCTGACGTTCGGGTACCACAGCGGGATGGCCGGCAGGTCCTGGAGCAGGATCGTCTGAGCCTTCTGCAGGGTCTTGACGGCGTCCGCGGTGGTGGTGGCGGAGGATGCCTGGATCATCAGGGAGTCGAACTCGCTGTTGGAGTAGTCGCCCTTGTTGGCGTCGGCACCGGTGGCGAACTGGGGCTGCAGGAAGTTGTACAGCGCCGGGTAGTCGCCCTGCCAGCCGTTACGGAACGCGCCGGTCATCTCGCGCTTGTCCTCGGCATCGAGCAGCGACTTGAAGTCGGCGAAGGGGTTGCCTTCAGCATCGATGCCCAGGGTGTTCTTGATGGAGTTGGCGGTCGCGTCGACCCATTCCTTGTGGCCACCGTCAGAGTTGTAGCCGATGGTGAAGGTGCCCTCCCACGGGGAGATGGCGTCGGCCTGTGCCCACAGTTCCTTGGCCTTGTTGGGGTTGTAGGTCAGGACATCGTTGCCGGCGATGTTGGCGTCGTAGCCCTCGAGGGTCGGAGCGGTGAAGTCCTTGGCGGGGGTACGGGTGCCGTTGAAGATGGTCTTCGTGATGGTGTCACGATCGACGGACAGGGAGATGGCCTCGCGGCGCAGGCGGCCTTCCTCACCGGAGAAGTGGGGCAGGTACTGCGGGATCGTGAAGTACTGGACGCCAGCGTAGGGCTGGTTCACGGTGCGGCCGGGCAGCTCGGACTCG
>CAUTGT010000102.1:0-5052 GCA_963537735.1 uncultured Actinomycetaceae bacterium
CGGCTCGCGGGCGGGCCGCCGCCCACCGGCACACACAGCGGCCGGGCCCTCCGGCACCCGAAACACCAGCGGGGCCACAAGCAACAACCAGCTAATCAGCCAGCAGCCCCTCCGCAGTCAGCATTCAACGATCACCCAACGCTCCAGGTGGCGCCGTCGCGGCCGTCCGCGACGGTGACGCCGGCGGCGGCCAGGCGGTCGCGCAGCTCGTCGGCGCGCGCCCAGTCCTTGGCGGCGCGGGCAGCGGCCCGCTCCTCCAGAACAGCCCGAACCAGCGCGTCCAGCGCAGAGTGCTCGGCCGCAGCCGCGCCGGAGGCGCCAGCGCCGATGCCGGCCTGTCCGCGCCACTGCTCGGAGGCGGGATCGAGGCCCAGCACGTCCAGCATGGAGCGGACCAGGACCTGCTCGCGGTAGACACCGGAAACATCCCCCGCGGCAAGCGCGGCGTTGCCGGCCTTCAGGTGCTCGTGCAGGACCGCGAGCGCGCCGGCGACGTTGAGGTCGTCGTCCATGGCGGCGACGAAGGCCTCGGGCAGGTCGGCGGGCGCAAGCGCAATCTCAGAGGCCGGAGCTTCCCCGGCGGCCTCGATCGCGCGGGCCACGAAGGTGGAGAACTTCTCCCAGGCGGCGTGCGCGGCGGGCAGCGTCTCGGCGCCCCATTCGATGGCGGAGCGGTGGTGGACCGTGGACAGGGCCCAGCGCACGGCGACGGCCGGATACTCCTCGGTGAGTGCGCCGATCGACAGGACGTTGCCCAGCGACTTGGACATCTTCTCGCCCTTGGTGGTCACCCACGCGTTGTGGACCCACAGGCGCGCGAACTCCCAGCCGGCGCCGTGCGACTGGGCCTGCTCGTTCTCGTGGTGCGGGAAGCGCAGGTCGATGCCGCCGCCGTGGATGTCGAACTCGTCGCCGAGGTAGCGCCGCGACATGGCGGAGCATTCGAGGTGCCAGCCGGGTCGGCCGCGTCCCCAGGGGCTGTCCCACGAGGCCGTAGCCGGCTCAGACGGCTTACTGGCCTTCCAGAGGGCGAAGTCGCGGGGGTCGCGCTTGCCGGCCTCGACGGCCTCGTCGATCTGGGCGTCGTCCTCGGTGGTACGCATGTCGGCGAGGCGCTGGCGGGTGAGCGAGCCATAGTCGGCCTGGGAGTGGACGTCGAAGTAGACGTTGCCGCGCCCATCCGAGTAAGCGTGGCCGGCGTCGATGAGGCGCTGGACGAGGTCGAGCTGCTCGGGGATGTGGCCGGTGGCGCGCGGCTCGTACGTGGGGGCCTCCACGCCGAGGGTCTCATACGCCTGCGTGAACTCGCGCTCGAAGCGGTAGGCCCAGGCCCACCAGTCCCAGCCGGCCTCGGCCGACTTGTTCAGGATCTTATCGTCGATGTCGGTGACGTTGCGGACGTAGGTGACCTCGTAGCCGCTGCGGCGCAGCCAGCGGATCAGGGTGTCGAAGGAGACGGCGGCGCGCAGGTGGCCGACGTGCGGGGATCCCTGCACGGTGGCGCCGCACAGGTAGATGCCGACCTTGCCGGGGGTGACCGGGTTGAGGGGCTGGATGCGGGCGCTCTTGGAGTCGTACAGGTGCAGCATGGCATCAATCCTACCTGGCACGGAGAGCGGGTGAGGGAAACGGGCGCGTCCCGGGAGTATGTAACGAGGCCCGGGCCCACTCAGGCGAAACGGTGCGACTTCGCGGGTGGGGGCTCGGGCCTCGTCGAGTCGGAGAGAGCTCAGGCGCCGGGGCGCACGCGTTCGCGGATGAGCGCCTTGAGGTCCTCGGCGGAGTTGGCCAGCGCCGTGACGCGTTCTTCGCGGCCTTCGATGCCTTCGAAGCGCTCGGGCACGGGCGGGAGGTGGCCGGTGGCCTCGAGGATAGTGTCGGCGAACTTGACGGGCAGCGCGGTCTCCATGACGACGAGCGGCCCCTCGATCTGCGGGCGCACCGCGCGGGCGACGTGGACGCCGTCGGCCGTGTGCGGGTCGAGGAGGTAGCCGCTTTCCTTCTCCGTGCGCGCGATTTCCGCGAGGCGGTCGGCGTGCGTGGAGGTTCCGGAGATGAAGCCGTAGGTGTCGCGCAGGGCGGCGAACTCGGGCGTGCCTGACAGGTCGAAGTAGCCGTCGCGGGCGAGGGCCTCGTCGAAGAGGGCGCGGGTCGCGTCGCCGTCGCGTCCCAGCAGGTCGAAGATGAAGCGCTCGAAGTTCGAGGCCTTGGAGATATCCATGGACGGGCTGGAGGTGGCCAGCGTGTCCGCGGAGGAGCGGGGGCGGTAGACGCCGGTGCGGAAGAATTCGTCGAGGACGTCGTTCTCGTTCGTGGCGACGACGAGGGTGCCCAGCGGCACTCCCATCTGGCGGGCGATGTGGGCGGCGCACACGTTACCGAAGTTGCCCGAGGGCACGACGACGCTGACCTTGGACGAGGCGTCGGCCCCTTCCTCGGTGACGCGCAGCCATGTGGCCACGTAGTAGCAGACCTGGGCGAGCAGGCGCGCCCAGTTGATGGAGTTGACGGCGCCCACGTGCCAGGTGGCCTTGAAGTCGGCGTCCATGTTGACAGCCTTGACGAGGTCCTGGCAGTCGTCGAAGACGCCATCGACGGCGACGTTGACGATGTTCTCGTCGAGGAGGGAGAACATTTGGGCGCGCTGGAAGGCGGTCATGCGGCCGGCGGGGGTGAGCATGACGACGGAGAGGCCGCGTCGGCCTCGCAGCGCGTACTCGGCGGAGGAGCCGGTGTCGCCGGAGGTGGCGCCGACGATGGTGAGCCAGTCGCCGCGGCGGGTGAGCTCGTATTCGAAGAGCTCACCGAGGAGCTGCATCGCCATGTCCTTGAAGGCGGCCGTGGGGCCGTTCGACAGGTGGGCGATGTGCAGGTCGGTGCCCTCCAGGGCGTCGACGGGGACGATCTGGGGGTCGGAGAAGGCGGGGGTGCGATAGGCGCGGGCGGTGATCGCGCTCAGGTCGTCGGCGGGGATGTCGTCGACGAAGAGCGAGATGATGCCGGCGGCCATGGCCGCATATCCGTCCTCACGCAGGACGATGCGCAGCTCGTCCAGATCGGAGCGAGACAGCGTCGGGTATTCCTCGGGCAGGTAGAGGCCGCCGTCGGGGGCGAGGCCTTCGAGGAGGATGTCACTGAAGGAACGGGTGGGCGTGTTGGGGCCGCGTCGGGTCGAAATGTAGCGCACGGGTCGATCCTATCGGAGAGGGGGCGTGGCCTGCGAGGGCGCCCGTTCCTCGTCACATGCGTGGGACGAGGCCGGGGCGCAGGATCGTGTGAGGCTCCCTAGGGGCGTGTGGTAGAAACATGGTGTGAGCAACGACTTTTCCCGCTGGGCTCCCCCGGACACGGATTCCGCCCCCGCGCCCGGAAGCCAGCCGACGACGCAGAGCACCGACGAGCATCCCGCAGACCGCGCGGCTTCGACCGGCGCCTCGCCGGTCTCCGATCGCTTTGCGCCCACAATCGGGCAGTCAGAGGGCACTGCGACGGGGCAGTCGGGCGTCGCCTCGTCGTTGAAGCCAGTCCTGGGTTCGCTCGTCACCAGCACCAAGCGGGCAACGACACCCCGCTCGTCGGCGTCTCGCGACAAGGCCTCGTCCCCCGCGAGCGCACCCCGGAAAGGCCTTCGCCCTCCGCGCAGGGAGCGCGATCCGCAGCGCCTCGCTCGCAACGCCATGTACGAGCGGCTGCTGAATAAGAAGGTCATCATCGGTGCAGTCCTCGCGGTCGTCGTCCTTGTTCTCGTTGTGCCCAGGCTCATGGCGTCCGCACCCTCCTTCAGCAGTGTCACGAAGGGCCCCATCGCCGTTCAGGGGTATACGGGTTCGGCTACCAACACGAACGTTCTTTCGTCGAACTGGGCCGCTGGAGTGAGCGCTGCATGGGTTCTCGCCGATCCTCGTAGCGACGTGGGGCAGGAACATAGAACGCGGACCCGACTGTTTGTCGATGGAACGACGATCTACATGGCGTCTCTGTCCGATACGAATAGATCGTTCTCGATCGCGGCCATTGATGTCTCTTCCTCGACACCTAGTGTGCTGTGGACATCGTCGGATGCTTCGGTGCGGATGACGCCTCATACGTCGAATTTCAGTGTTGTCTCCGCTGGCCAGTGGCTTGTCGTCGGCAACATCCTCGTCTCGAAGTCGACGGGCATTCAGGCGGAGGGACCGTGGGAGGACGACCAGTCGATGGCCATGGTCGACGACGTCCTGGTGACCTGTTCGGGCTACGAGACCTGCTCGGGGTGGACGTATTCCTCCGGCTCGTGGGAGCGCCTGTGGCAGAGCATCACGGGGCGTCAATCGGATTACTCCAAAGCCCGGCAGCTGGAGGTGCCCCCCACAATCGGTTCAGGCGAGGATGCCTCCGTGATCGTGCCCGTCGATGACTACAGGAACCTGCAGATCGTCAACGCCCGCACGGGCGTCGTGACGACGCTCGGGGCTGAGGGCCGTTTCAAACAGCACTCGAGCCTCACCGCACTGTATCCGACAGCGGATGGCCTGATCGTGGAGAAAAAGGCCAATCAGCTCGAAAAGTATGATGCCACTGGCACGCTCATCTCTGCTTTTGACCGCACTACCAGGAACAAGGTCTACACGGATGACGGAGCCGTGCCGACCCTGAGCGACCTGGAGGCGTTCTTCACCTCGGGCAAGACCCCCTGGACGACAGGCATGATGGAGGCGAGCGGAGACAAGTGCGAGGTCCTCACCCTGCACACGACGGCCGGTGCCGCAACCTATTCTGCGGAGGGAATGAAGGGGATCGCAGACAGCTACGGGAGCTTCTGCCAGTTCGCGCCCACGCACGCTCGTGCGAGCGCCGACGGAACCGCCGCGTTCGTTCAGAAGATCGGATACAAGGAACAGACCGTCTATTTCTTCGACATGGCGAACAACAAGGCCTACACCTCGACCGAGTTGACGGCGGCACAGAACCTCACGTGGGTCTACGACGACCTGCTGGTTGGACTGACGGATGAGGGCCTCATCGCCTTCACGCCGACTTCCTCGTGACGCTACCCTGGTTCCATGACTGATC
>CAUTGT010000103.1:0-5034 GCA_963537735.1 uncultured Actinomycetaceae bacterium
CGTTGGTGAGGTCCTTGTGGGTGGCGCCGTACAGGCGCAGGGTGCGCGAGTCGCCAGCCTTCGGATCGGTGCCGGTGGTGACGAACCAGCCGTCAGCGTTGGCCTCGCCCCACTTGGGCTCCTCAGAACCCCAGGAGCCGGCGTACTTGGAGCGCTCGTTGATGTCGCGCGAGTAGGGGCTCCACACGGTGCGGTCCACGGTCGTGGCCTGGCACTTGGTGAGCTCGGGCGTCTCCGGCGTGGGCAGCTCGCCGCACACCTGGCCGTCGGCCGGGTACTGGGCGCCGACCAGTTTGGCGGACGCGGACGAGGACTCGGCACCCTCGGGGAAGGTGCCCGTGAACTGGAAGACCGTGCCGGTGTTGGCGTCGAGGCCCTTGTTCAGCGTGATCGTCCAGATGTTCTTCGCGGCGTCGGTCAGGGTTGCCGTGAAGTCGCCGTCGTTCCACGTGTACTCGGCCTCACGAGGGCCCCACGACTGCATGTATGCGTTGAGGCCATCTCGGGTCTCGAGCTTGGGGATAAAGACGGTGTCGGCCATGTCGTCGGGCAGGTCGACGGTGATCGTCGTGCCGGCGACCAGCTTGTTCTTCGTGGCCACGGGGAAGCGCCAGTTCTGCATGGAACCGGCGATCCAGTGGTTGGCCTCGAACATGCCCGGAGCCTTGTATGTCTCGGTGTTGAAGTTCGTCGAGATCTTCGAGGTGTAGCCGTTGTTCGAACCGGTGGCGATCTTGTTGACGGAGCCGTCGGAGTTACGGGTAATGTCGGCGGGGTTCACCAGCTCGGGGTGGTGGGCCATGATGTCCGTGTCGAGGATCGCGGCGGCGGTCCAGTCGGCGCGGCACGCGGTGGACTTGTCGCCGTTAGCGGTGCTGGGACCCGTGGGCTGGTTCTCGTCGGAGGGCGAGGCCATGGCGGGGCCCGCGATCAGGGCGGTCGCGAGCGTGGCGCTCAGAGCGGTTGCGATGGTCAACTTATGTGTCAGTTTCATCGTGTTCCTCGTGTTGAAGGTGGTTCAGTCTCAAGAATACTGGCCGAGCGGTCTGTTGTTGGCCTGGTCAGCATTGGTTACATGAGAACCTTAGCCCATGAATGCTGACCGTGTCTCACGTTTGCGAAAAATCATTGAGGGGATTTTTGCAACTTGCTGCAGGTGGGGGATTGCTTGTCGTTTGTAAATGTGTGACAACCTGGGCCTTTGGTCAGGGGCTGGAATTGACAGGTGTATTCCGTCACGTGCTGGGGGTGGGGTTTCTCCCAGTGCTGTGTCAGAGCAGGGAAATGGGCCACATACTCGCTACCCTCTAGAGATGAAGCCAGCCCCGACCCGGGGAACTCGCCCTCGTGGCGGGCATGGCGCAGTTACACAAAAGGAAATCGTATGACGCTGGATCTGACGCAGTCGCTGCCCTCTCATGTGCGCGCGACCTCTGGACGCCCCGTTGAAGATTCGACCCTGATGGAAGTGTGGCAGGGACTCTCTGCCGCAATCGTCGATCAGATCGCCGATAACTGGGCCGCCACCACGGAGCGTTACGCCAAGGGCCGTCAGGAACACTACTTCTCCGCCGAGTTCCTCATGGGCCGAGCCCTGCTCAACAACCTGTCGAACCTCGGCCTCGTCGAGAAGGCTCGTGAAGCCCTCGCCGCCTACGGCCTCGACCTCGGTCAGGTCCTCGAAGAGGAGCCGGACGCCGCCCTCGGTAACGGTGGCCTCGGCCGCCTCGCCGCCTGCTTCCTGGACTCCTGCGCCACTCTCGACCTGCCCGTGCGCGGCTACGGCATCCTGTACCGCTACGGCCTGTTCAAGCAGCTCTTCGACAACGGCTTCCAGACCGAGCACCCGGACCCGTGGATGGAAGAGGGCTACCCCTTCGTTACCCGCCGCGAAGAGCGTTCCCGCATCGTCTCCTACGCTGACCTGACCGTGCGCGCCGTCCCCTACGACATCGCGATCACCGGCTACGGCACCAAGAATGTGGGCACCCTGCGCCTGTGGAAGGCCGAGCCCATCGAGGAATTCGACTACGACGCCTTCAACTCCCAGCGCTTCACCGACGCCATCGTTGACCGTGAGCGCACCATGGACATCTCCCGCGTCCTGTACCCCAACGACACCACGTTCGAAGGCAAGGTCCTGCGCGTGCGCCAGCAGTACTTCTTCTGCTCCGCCTCCCTGCAGGAAATCGTCGCCAACTACGTGCGTCACCATGGCACCGACCTGACCGGCTTCGCCGAGTACAACGCCGTCCAGCTCAACGACACCCACCCGGTCCTCGCCATTCCCGAGCTCATGCGCATCCTCATGGACGAGCACGGCCTCGGCTGGGAAGAGGCTTGGAAGGTCGTCTCCAAGACCTTCGCGTACACGAACCACACGGTTCTCGCCGAGGCCCTGGAGACCTGGGACATTCACATCTTCGACCGCCTGTTCCCGCGCATCGCCGAGATCGTGCGCGAGATCGACCGTCGCTTCCGCATCGACATGGCCGAGCGCGGCCTCGACCAGGGCACGATCGACTACATGGCTCCCGTCGCCGGCAACACCGTGCGCATGGCCTGGATCGCCTGCTACGCGTCCTACTCCATCAACGGCGTCGCCGCCCTCCACACGGAGATCATCAAGCGCGACACCCTCAAGGAGTGGCACGCCATCTGGCCCGAGCGCTTCAACAACAAGACCAATGGCGTGACCCCGCGCCGCTGGCTCAAGCAGTGCAACCCCCGCCTGGCTGCCCTCCTCGACGAGGTCACCGGCTCCGACGCGTGGGTCCGCGACCTCACCGAACTCTCCAAGTTCACCGAGGCCGGCACCGACGAGGTGCTCGAGCGCCTGGCCGAGATCAAGCGCGCCAACAAGGTTGACTTCGCCGCGTGGGTCAAGGAGCGTGAGGGTGTCGAGATCGATCCCGACGCGATCTTCGACGTTCAGATCAAGCGTCTGCACGAGTACAAGCGTCAGCTGCTCAACGCCTTCTATGTCCTGGACCTGTACTTCCGCATGAAGGACGACCCGACGCTGGACACCCCCAACCGCGTGTTCATCTTCGGTGCGAAGGCTGCCCCCGGCTACATCCGCGCCAAGGCCATCATCAAGCTCATCAACGCCATCGCGGAGCTGGTGAACAACGACGAGGACATCAACGGCCGGATCAAGGTCGTCTTCGTCCATAACTACAACGTCTCGCCCGCCGAGCACATCATCCCCGCCGCCGACGTCTCCGAGCAGATCTCGATGGCCGGCAAGGAGGCCTCGGGCACGTCCAACATGAAGTTCATGATGAACGGCGCCCTCACCCTGGGCACCTTGGACGGCGCGAACGTTGAGATTCTCGAGGCTGTGGGCGATGAGAACGCCTACATCTTCGGCGCGACCGACGATGAGCTGCCCGAGCTGCGTCGCCACTACGACCCCCGTTGGCACTACGAGAATGTCCCCGGCCTCAAGCGCGTCATCGACGCCCTGACCGACGGCACGCTCGATGACTCCAACTCCGGCTGGTTCCACGACATCCGCCACTCGATCCTCGAGGGCGGCTACGACCCGGCCGACGTGTACTACGTCCTGGGCGACTTCGCCGCATACCGCGAGACCAAGGACCGCATGGCCGCCGATTACCGCGACCAGAAGGCCTGGAACCGCCGCGTGTGGGCGAACATCTCCCGCTCTGGCCGTTTCTCCTCGGACCGCACGATCTCCGACTATGCTCGCGAGGTCTGGCACATCGAGGGTGAGCCGATCGCCTGACGCATTCGCGTAGGGGAGGCCCGGAACCGCTTGGTTCCGGGCCTCCCTTGTTGCTTGTGGTTGTGTGGGTGTATCAGCATGCGACCTAGCTGTATTAGTAGGTTGACACAGTTGGATATCTGTGTCATTGTATTAGTGTATTAATACAGCAAGACAGGAGGGATGTATCAATGCGCTTTGATGACACCCGCCCCATCTGGATCCAGCTGGCCGACAGCTTCCGCGCCCGTATCACCGACGGCACGTGGAAGCCCGGCCAGAAGATCCCCTCCGTCCGCGACCTCGCCATCGAGGCCGGCACCAACCCCAACACCGTCCAGCGAGCCCTCGCCGCCCTTGACGACGAAGGCCTCACCGTCTCCAAACGGACGGCCGGACGATTCGTCGCCACCGACGACTCCGCGCTACGCGCCCTTCGCGAGGAGGATGCACGCGCGGCAGCAGACGCCTTCATCCGCGCCTGCCGAGCCCTCGGCGTCGACCGCGAAGGTGCCCACGGCCTCGTCGATGAACGCTGGAACGCGGACCTGTAAACCAGGAGGACAACTCTCATGACCACCCAACCCACAGGCGCTGCCGCGGCCGTCCCCGGCCTCGTCGAGGTCACCGGCCTGACGAAGAGCTACCGCTCGACCCCAGCCCTGCGCGACTACAACCTGAGCCTCGAATCCGGCCACATCGTCGGCCTCATGGGCCCCAACGGCTGCGGCAAGACCACGCTGCTCAAGATCCTCGCCGGAGTCCTCTCCGACTACGAGGGAACCGTGACCATCGACGGACACGCGCCCGGCGTCGCCACCAAGGCGATCGTCTCCTATCTGCCCGACGCTGACTTCCTGAACACCGACTGGACCGCTGCGGACGCGATCCGCGTCTACTCCACGTTCTTCGCCGACTTCGACGCCGACAAGGCCGCCTCGATGATCGACTTCTTCGGACTGCCCACCGACCGCCGCCTCAGCGAGATGAGCAAGGGCATGGGGGAGAAGCTCCAGATCAGCCTCATCATGTCCCGGCGCGCCCGCGTGTACCTGCTCGACGAGCCCATCAGCGGCGTCGACCCGGCGACGCGCGACGTCATCCTCGACGGCATCCTGCGCGAGTTCGACCCGGCCTCGCTGCTCATCATGTCCACCCACCTCATCTCCGACATCGAGCACTTCGTCGACTACGCGCTCTTCATGAAGGACGGACAGGTCCTTCTGCAGGGCGACGCCGACGACCTGCGGGCCACCCACGGCGATTCCCTCGACGCCATCTTCCGGAAGGAGTACCGCTGATGT
>CAUTGT010000104.1:0-5034 GCA_963537735.1 uncultured Actinomycetaceae bacterium
GGCTACGGCATGACGGAGGCCTCCCCGATCATCCTGGGATCACCGCTCGCCTCCTCGCGAGCACGCGGGGCGCTCGGCATCCCCTTCCCCTCCACCCAGGTACGCATTGTCGATCCGGAAAATCCCTCCCACGAGGTTGCCGACGGCGAGGTCGGCGAGCTCATTGCCCGCGGCCCGCAGGTGTTCTCCGGCTATTGGAACCAGGACGAGGAGACCGCCGAAGTCTTCACCGAGGACGGATGGCTGCGAACGGGCGACCTCGTTCAGGTGCGTGACGGCTTCATTTACATGGCGGATCGCCGCAAGGAAATGATCAATTCCTCCGGCTTCAACGTCTACCCCACGCAGGTGGAAAACGCCGTACGTTCAATGCCGGGTGTTCTCGACGTCGCAGCAGTCGGCGTACCGGCCGGCGAGTCCGGTGAGGACGTCGTCGCCGCCGTCGTCCTCGAAGCCGGCGCCTCCGTCACGCTCGCAGACCTGCGCAAGTGGGCGGAGAAGTCCCTGGCCCACTACGCGCTTCCCCGACAGATCGTCGTCATGACCGAGCTGCCTCGCTCTCAGCTGGGAAAGGTCATGCGCAAGAAGGTCCGCGAGCAGATCATGGGCGCCCAGGCCGCCGCAACCGACGCGGTTGCCGGTGCGCGCGAGGCCGTCGCGGGTGCTCGCGAGGCAGTCTCCGAGAAGGTCGCCGAAGCGCGAGAGGCAGCGTCCGAGGCCATGGCCGGGGCCCGCGAGTCCGTGTCCGAAAAGGTAGCCGAGGCACGGGAGGCAGCGTCCGAGGCCATGGCCGGGGCCCGCGGTACCGTCTCCGACGCTGTCGCAGGAGCCCGCGAGTCCATGTCGGAAGCCGTCGCAGGAGTACGCGGAGCAATGCACGATGAGCGGCCGCATCCCGTGACTGACGCGCAGGCAGACAGCTCGGACGCAGCCGAGCAGACAAGCGAGCACTAGACCGCACCTGAAGCACGAATGAAAAAGTGCCCGGTTCCCCGTGCGGGGACCGGGCACTTCTCATGTCATGTGATCAGTCATCTCCGAGCAGCGTGGGCGCATTGGAGACGGCACGCTTGCGCGCGGAACGCGCCTTGCGAGGCTTCTTCGCGGGCGCGGGAGCCGCGGGTTCGACGTCCGCGTGAGCGCCATCCTCGGACGCCGCGTCACCGCTCTGCGCGCGCTCGCGCAGCGCCTGAATGGCCTGCTCGAAATCGTCGAGAGTATCGAACTGACGATAGACGGAGGCAAAGCGCAGGTAGGCGATCACGTCGAGGTCACGCAGGAACGGGAGGATGGCTTTGCCAACTTCGTTCGTCGACACGTTGGAGACGCCGGTGGAGCGCAGCTGCTCCTCGACCTGCTGAGCGAGAATCGCGAGCTGATCATCCGAGACCGGCCGCCCCTGACAGGCCTTCTTAACACCCGACACAACCTTGTTGCGGGAGAAAGACTCGACAACGCCGGAGCGCTTGACGACCTGGAATGAGGACGTTTCGAGAGTCGTAAAACGTTTCTTGCAGTGCGTGCACTCACGACGACGCCGAATCGAGGCGCCGTCGTCCGCGATGCGCGTATCAACGACGCGCGAATCCGGGTTATGACAGAAAGGGCAGTGCACCCCTCAACGGTACACGCTCAGACCCCCGTCTGTCACAGGAGTCCCACGCGTCACCGTCAGCGGACGGGCACGAGGACCCGCTGCCCGGGCTGCAGGGCACCCTGCACGTCATTCATACGCTCAATATCAGCGACAACCTGCTCGAGCGGACGATCCGTCTTGACATTCTGAGCCAGCGACCACACGGAGTCGCCGCTGACGACCGCTTTCGTCACCGTCGGACCATCGTAGGCGGCGGGCTGGATGGCAAGACCGAGGGCACCGGCCCCGACAGAGAGAACGACCGTCGCGAGCGCACCGGCGATAATGCCGCGACGAGAGGAACGGGCGGGACGACGCGGAGTCGCGGGAGCCCGCAGGTAGGAAGGGTCATCAACGCGCTGAGCCTCGACACGGCGACGCGCGGACGGAGCGGTGGAGATGTCACGAACGGTCGCCAGAGGCGCATCCTCCACTGCGCGAAGCGGAGAGCGGCGCGCGGGGAACGAGACGGCAGTCTTCGTCGCGAAGGGGACACTCATGAGAACCTCCAGAACACTATGTCGAACATCTGTTCGTCGAACACTTGTACGATAGCACGCTCCGTGACCAATGTCGAGACGCACTCGAACATATGTTTCATTTTGTGCGAAATCGGCTTATCCTTTACGTATCTAGTGGACGCCCACCCATGCACATTTGCGTCCACCCCGATGCGAAGGAGACGCCATGACCGAGCGTTCGATCAGCGATCGACACCGCGCGATCTTGCGAGTTATCAACGAAAAGCTGGCATCCAGCGGCTTCCCTCCGTCTGTGCGCGAGATCGCATCTGCAGTCGGTTTGGCTTCACCGTCGACGGTGAAGCACCACCTCGACGCGCTTGAGGCCGACGGGTACCTGGTCCGCGAGCCCGGTCTACCCCGCGCCCTCGACCTCACCGATCGGGCGCGAGCCGAGCTCGGTATCACCCCTTCGTCGCAACCTTCCGAGAAGGTCGTTCGCATCGAGGTCCCCGTCTCCCACGTGGAGGAGGAAGGCACGGCGATTCCGCTCGTTGGACGCATCGCTGCCGGTGCCCCCATCACGGCCGAGCAGCACGTGGAGGAGGTCTTCCGTCTGCCCACGTCCATGACAGGTCACGGTGATCTGTTCATGCTTGAGGTGAGCGGCGAGTCGATGGTCGATGCGGGCATCTTCGACGGGGACTACGTTGTCATCCGCTCGCAGAACGAGGCCCGCAATGGCGAGTTCGTGGCAGCCATGATCGACGGCGAGGCGACGGTGAAGGAACTGTCCATCACGGGTGGTCACGTCTGGCTTCTGCCCCACAACGCGGACTACTCCCCCATCCCAGGCGACGAGGCCACCATCCTCGGCAAGGTCGTGACCGTTATCCGTTCACTCTGACGCACCGCATAAGCGAGTGGCGCCACCCCTGGGGGTGGCGCCACTCGCTTATGTGAAGGAGACTCAGAAGCCCAGGTCGCGGGCAACCTGACGCAGGCGCTGGGCCGATGCGGTCAGGCCGTCGCGCTCGTTGAGCGTGAGCGGCGGGTGCAGGACGCGTCCGGCACCGTCGCGGCCGACGATCGTCGGGGCGGCCATGACCACGTCCGAGATGCCTTCCCAGTCCTCGAGCAGCGTCGAGATGGTGAGGACACGCTGCTCGTCGCGCAGAACAGCACCCGCGATCTTCGAGGCAGCCAGGCCGATCGCGTAGTTCGTCGCGCCCTTGCCCTCGATGATCTTGTAGGCGGACTGGACGACTTCCTGCGCGATGGAGTTACGCAGAGCGGAGTCGAAGATGCCACCGGACAGGGTCGGACCCCACTGGGACAGGGGGACGTTGCCGATTTCGGCGCTGGACCACAGGGCGACCTCGGAGTCACCGTGCTCGCCGGCCACGTAGGCGTGGATGTTCTGGGTGGCCACACCGGTCTCGCGAGAGACCAGGTAGCGCAGACGGGAGGTGTCGAGCACCGTGCCCGAGCCGAATACCTGGTTGCGGGGCAGGCCCGTGATCTTCAGCGCGGCGTAGGTGACGACGTCGACCGGATTCGTGATGAACATGAAGTGAGCGTCAGGAGCGACGTTCTGCAGGTTCGGCACGATCTTCTTCATCAGATTGACGGTCGAGCCGGCCAGCTCCAGGCGAGACTGCCCGGGCTGCTGCTTCGCGCCAGCCGTGACGATGATCAGGTCGGCACCACGAACGATCTCAACGTCGTCCGAGCCTTCGATCGAGCCGGCGGGCGTGAACTGAATGCCGTGGGCCATGTCGAGGGCCTCGGCCTCCACCTTGGCCTTGTTGATGTCCTGAAGAACGATCGAGCGGGCGTCGCCGCGCATCGCACAGGCGTACGCGACCGCCGTGCCAACGGCACCGGCGCCGATGATGGCAATCTTCGAGGGACGTCCGGAGGACTTTGACGGGTACAGGGTCTGCGCTTGGTTTTCCACGAGTGTCTCCTAGAGTCTGCGGGCACCTCTATTGTCTCAGATAGGGGCCTGCCCTCGCCCGTTATTTGCACGACGTTTTCGGCGCTCAGGGAGCAATCAGCTTCATTCGTCACAGCCCTCGGCGAGGCGTCGCAGGGCACCGCGGACAACCTGAGGATCCGTCGTCGGCCACATGGCTGGCAGGGAACGCATGATGAAGCCCCCGTAGCGCTTGGTCACCACGCGCGGATCGAGGATCGCCACGACGCCCCGATCGTCTGTCGAGCGCAGGAGGCGCCCCACGCCCTGGGCCATCATGAGCGCCGCATGCGTGAGGGAGACCGACACGAAGCCGTTCCCTCCCCTGCGTTCGACGTCCATCGAGCGGGCGCGCGAAACGGGATCATCCGGGCGCGGGAAAGGAATCTTGTCAATCACGACGAGGCGGCACGCGTCCCCCGCAACGTCGACCCCCTGCCACAGGGACATCGTGCCGACCAGGCACGAGTCGCGCTCCTCCCGGAATCGCTGGATCAACTGAGCCAGGGTCTCTTCGCCCTGCAGGTAGACGGTCAGGTCCGTGCGCTCGCGCAGGGCGCGTGCTCCCGCCATCGCTCCGCGTCGCGACGCGAACAGAGCGAGCATCCCGCCGCCCGAGGCCTGCGCCAGTTCCACGAGCTCGTCCAGCAGCTCCTCGGAGGGGCCGTCTCTCCCCGGCAGGGGCAGGTGGGTCGCCACGTAGCGGATGCCCTGGCGACCGTGGTCGAAGGGAGAGCCCACATCGATGCCGTGCCAGGGCACACCGGAGACGGCCATGCCTGCCTGGGCGGCCATGAAGTCGAAGTTTCCGCCGAGCGCGAGGGTCGCGGAGGTGAGGATCGCGGGCCGTTCGCCGATGCCGGTTCCACCGATCGCCGCCGATACGTCGAGGGGACCCACCGTCAGTCGCGCGTTGTCCGATTCGTCCTTCGTGATGTAGGCGATCGACTGGTCGGGGT
>CAUTGT010000105.1:0-5024 GCA_963537735.1 uncultured Actinomycetaceae bacterium
GACAGCGTCGGTCACCCAGGAAGCGGACAGCGTCGACGGACCAGAGGTCTCCAACCACGCGCTCTTCCAAGAGGACAGTTCCTGCTCCGAGGCCCCCTCGAGAGCGACGAGCAGATCCTGCAGGTTCGTGGCCCCGAACTGGTGCTCGGCAAAGTAGCGGCGCGCCCCCTCGTAGAAGGCGTCCTCCCCGACCCAGGCGACCAGCTGCTTGAGCACGGATGCGCCCTTCGCGTAGGTGATGCCATCGAAGTTCGTCTTTGCCGCGGCGACGTCCGGAATGTCGGCGGCGATCGGGTGCGTGGTCGGCATCTGGTCCTGCGTGTAGGCCCAGATCTTGCGGTTCATCGCGAAATTCGCCCATTCACCCACGTAGCGGGTCGCCGTCGCAATCGCGCTGGCGCCCTGGTTCTCAGCGAAAGACTCCTTGAGCCACAGGTCATCCCACCACGAGGGGGTCGCGAGGTCGCCGAACCACATGTGGCACATTTCGTGCAGAGTCGTGTTCGCGCGGCGCTGGCGCTCAGAGAAGGTGGGCGTGGAGCGCGAAATGTAGGTTTCATTAAATGTGATGCACCCAGGGTTTTCCATGGCGCCGAGGTTGTATTCGGGCACGTACACCTGGTCGTAGGATCCCCACGGGAAGGTCACTCCGTAGCGCTCGTGGAAGAAGTCGAGTCCTGCACGGGTCACCTCGAAGACGTCGTCAGAGTCGAGGTAGCGCGCGAGCGTACGACGGCACAGGAGGCGCAGCGCCAGCTCGGCATGGCCGCCATCCGACGCTCCGCCACTCCACGTGCCACCATCGATCACCGCCCACGGGCCGGCGACGATCGCCGTGATGTAGCTCGACAGCGGACGAGTCGCCGTGAAGTCATGGCGCAGCGCACCCGAGTCATCCACGACCTCGGTGGCTGTCTCAACGCCGTTGGAGGAAACGACCCAGCCGGCCGGAGCGATCACGTGGAACGTCCACTCGGGCTTGACGTCTGGCTGGTCCACGCACGGCCAGGCACGGTGAGCGTCGTTGGGCTCAAACTGGGTGTAGAGGTAGACCTCACCGTCCTCGGGATCGGTGTAGCGGTGCAGGCCCTCGCCACTGCGCGAGTAGCGCGCCAGGGCGCGGACCTCGAGGGTGATCGTCTCACCCACCGGCAGTCCGCCGATCCACACGCGGTCTTCATCGTCGTCGAAAGCGTGGGGTGCGCCGTTGAGGAGGACCTCGCTCACCTCGCCGGCGATGTCGATGAAGGTGCGTTCTTCGTCCGACGTCAACGTCAGCGTCGACGTGACGGGATAGGTCGGATTCGTGGTGTCCTGCGCGTCTCGAAGATCGACAACGACGTCGATGGCTGAGACATGAAGATGGGCAGCGCGATGGGTTGCTTCGTTGCGTGTCAAAATCTGCATGCTCCCTATCTTACTGTGTCACCGCCGGTATGTGTGGCGCGCGCCGCCGTCGCGACGAACTACAGTAGACCCATGACTTCAGTGACTGATATTCGTCCCACGATCACGCCGCTCTCGTTGACGAGTGCCCTCGAAGGCCTGGACATCCAGGGCTTCTACGGCCCCGACGGCTCGCTTGCGCAGATCACCGAGTGCCCCCTCAGCGTTCGCGGCATCACCGTGTCCTCCGACGACTGCGAGGCCGAGTGGTTGTTCGTCGCAATCCCGGGCTTGAAGCAGCACGGCATCCGTTTCGCGCACGCGGCGATCGAGGCCGGGGCGAGTGTCATTCTCACTGACGAGGAGGGCCGTCGCCAGGCATTCGAACGCGGTTTGGGCGTGCCCGTCATTCAGGTGGCCGACCCGCGCGCCATCGTTCCGCAGCTGTGCGCGAACGTCTACGCGTCCCCCGCCACTCGCCTCACAACGATGGCCGTGACCGGGACGAACGGGAAGACGACGACCTCGTACCTGATGCGCGCCGCCATCGCATCGCGATTCCCTGACGCGTCGCTGTGCGGCACCGTGGAAATGCATGTCGGCCCTATTTCATTTGAGGCTGTGCGCACGACCGCCGAAGCCCCCGTCGTCGCCCGCTTCCTGGCGGCCACCGAGCAGTATGAGTGCGGCGCGGGCATTATCGAACTGTCGGCGCACGCGCTTTCCCTGCACCGCGTCGACGGTATCGTCTTCGACGTTGCCGCGTTTACGAACCTGCAGCACGACCACCTCGACTATTACGGCGACATGGAGAACTACTTCCAGGCGAAGGCCCTGTTGTTCACGCCCGAGCATTCCCGCCACGGCGTCGTGTGCGTGGATGACGAATGGGGTCGCCGTCTCGCGCAGCAGGCGACCGTACCGGTCACGACGGTATCCGCGCTGACCGAGGAGGCGGCCGACTGGCAGGTTCGAGATGTCACGCCCGATCAGACGATCGGACGCACCGTGTTCACGCTCGTCGACCCATCGGGCACCGGCCACCGCGTCGCTATGCCGATCCTGGGTGAGGTCAATATCCAGAACACCGCCGTCGCGATCGTCAGCGCAGTGAGCCTCGGCATCGACCTCGCAGATGTGATCTCGACGATCGAGGATGCTCCCCAGATTCCGGGACGCATGGAGAAGGTCAACCCGACGCCCGGCGGTCAGCCGCTCGTCATCGTCGACTACGCGCACACGCCGGAAGCCCTCGAATGGACTCTGCGCTCGACCCGCGAGCTCACCCCCGGCCGTGTCGTTCTTGTCTTCGGCACGGACGGCGATCGCGACGCCACCAAGCGTGAGCATCTCGCGCAGATCGCCGCGCGTGAGGCCGACGTGCTGTGGGTGACGGACGAGAACCCACGCACCGAGGACCCCCAGGAAATCCGCGACTACCTGCTGCGCGGCATCGCATCCGTGCGCCCGGGCATGGAGGACATCACCGAGGTAACGACCTGCCGCCGCGACGCGGTACGGCGCGCGATCCTGGCAGCCGAGCCCGGCGACACCGTCATCATCACGGGTAAGGGCGCCGAGTGGTACCAGGAAATCCAGGGAATCCACCACCGATACAACGACGTACCCGTCGCCGCCGAAGTCCTCGCTGGCGACGTGCGCGCGCACGAATAAACACTGCGAAGCTGTGAACTGGCGCGCCGCAAGGGCCCCCATTGGGCCTTCGCGGCGCGCCAAGCCGTAGACTGAGCGGGTGAATGACTTTGACAACCAGCACGACGCGACCGCAGCATTCGACGCGGACGCGGCCGAGAACTACATTGCCGACGCGGAGGTGGCCACACCTGACGCGATCGACCTGAGCGAAACGGAGACCGAGGCTCGCGCCCGTCTCATGCGCGCCAACCTCGACCAATTCGACCTGGACGAGGAGGACCTGGCGCTCCTGGCCGGCGAGTCTGCGCTCGCGGACTCTGACGACATCGCAGCCGGCCTGCCCGTTCTTGCAGTCGTCGGCCGCCCCAACGTTGGCAAGTCCACGCTGGTCAACCGCATTCTTGGACGCCGCGAAGCCGTCGTACAGGACACGCCGGGCGTGACCCGCGACCGCGTCTCGTACCCCGCAGAATGGGCGGGTCGCGACTTCACGCTCGTGGACACGGGCGGCTGGGAGATCGACGTGAAGGGACTCGATCGCTCCGTCGCAGAGCAGGCTGAGATCGCCGTCGACCTCGCTGACGCTGTCGTCCTCGTCCTGGACGCGACCGTCGGCGTCACGGCCTCGGACGAGCGCATCGTGGAGATGCTGCGCGCTAAGAACAAGCCGATCATCCTGGCCGCTAACAAGGTGGACTCTCCCCTCCAGGAGGCCGACGCTGCCTACCTGTGGAGCCTTGGCCTGGGCGAGCCCTACCCCATTTCCGCCCTGCATGGGCGTGGCACCGGTGATCTCCTGGACGTCGTCATGGAGGTCCTGCCGACCGAGTCGGCCGTTGCCTCGGCTCTGCCGTCGGGCGGCCCGCGTCGCGTCGCCCTCGTCGGTCGTCCCAACGTCGGTAAGTCGTCCCTGCTCAACGCGCTGGCGGGGGGCGAGCGCGTCGTCGTCAATGAGCTCGCCGGTACCACCCGTGACCCCGTCGATGAGCTCATCGAGCTCGACGGTCGCCCGTGGTGGTTCGTCGACACCGCGGGTATCCGCCGCAAGATGCACCGGACCACGGGCGCCGACTACTACGCGTCCATTCGTACCCAGGCCGCGATCGAGAAGGCCGAGGTCGCCCTCGTCCTCATCGATGGTTCGACACCGCTGACCGAGCAGGACGTACGTGTCGTTCAGCAGGTCATCGACGCGGGCCGCGCGCTCGTCGTCGTCACCAACAAGTGGGACCTCGTTGACGAGGAGCGCCAGAAGGAGATCAAGAACGAGCTCGAGCGCGAGCTGGTTCAGATCCAGTGGGCGCCGCGTATCAACCTGGCCGCGAAGACCGGATGGCACACCAACCGCATCGTGCGCGCCCTCGACACCGCCCTCGAAGGCTGGGAGACGCGTATCCCGACCGGACAGCTCAACGCGTTCCTCGGCCAGCTCGTCGCCGCACACCCCCACCCGCTGCGTGGGGGCAAGCAGCCGCGCATCCTCTTCGGCACGCAGGCCTCGAGCAAGCCCCCGCGCTTCGTGCTGTTCACGACGGGCTTCCTCGATCCCGGATACCGCCGCTTCATCGAACGCCGCCTGCGCGAAACCTTCGGCTTCGCAGGCACGCCGATTCAGATTTCGGTGCGCGTGCGCGAGAAGCGACGCCGGTAAGGACAAGCCAACCCGCGTGGCCCGCTTCCCCTGGAGGCGGGCCACACCCATGTCTGCCACTCCCCTGGTGTGTTTCCACAGGGTCCTTTCGCCGTGTAGTGTTATCCACAGGCCTCGATGTCGTCGCTTGACCATTCGACGCCGCGCACGCAGGATCGACGTATGGACACAACACTCACCCAATCCGCAATTCCACCCCTAGCCTCGGGCCTCACGCTGTGCGACGACGGACTCGTCCGGCCCACGTGGGCCTCCCATGACGAGCTGTTACGCAGCTACTACGACACCGAATGGGGCCTGCCGATCCACGACGAAGCGGGCGTCTTCGAAC
>CAUTGT010000106.1:0-5019 GCA_963537735.1 uncultured Actinomycetaceae bacterium
AGGTCATCGACACGATCACCAAGGCCAAATGGCCCGTGATCCCCGCCGAACCGCTGAAAAACGACCGCGACAAGCTGGCGCTTATCGCCTCCGACGTGCGCGCCGCACGCCGCCAGATGGACACCGAGGCCCAGCAGGCCCTCGTGGACGCGCTGGGCAACGACCCGCGCGCGATGGCCGGCGCCCTGGCTCAGCTGCTCTCCGACGTCAGTGGACGCATCACTCTGGAGGACGTGCGGCGCTACCAAGCCGGGCGCGTCGAGGCCACGGGCTACGACGTCGCGGATGCTGCCGTCGCGGGCAACTCGGCGAAGGCCCTGACGCTTGCCCGCCACGCGTTCGCCACAGGCATCGCCCCCCAGCTGCTCGTCACCGCCCTGGCCATGAAGTTCCGCGCCATGGCGAAGGTGTCGATTGGCGGATCCGCATCCGCCCTCAAGATGGCCCCCTGGCAGGTGGACCGAGCCCGGCGCGAGCTGCGCGGCTGGTCCGACGCCTCGCTGGCTGGCGCCTTCGGAGCCATCGCCACGGCTGATGCCGAAACAAAGGGTGCGTCGCGTGACCCGCAGCGCGCCATCGAAAAAGCACTTATCACCATCTGCAGGCTGCGCGGGCGCTGAATGCGCGCCCCGGCCTCGTCTATCGGATGTCCGTAGGGAACGTAGAGGAGAAGAATGAAAACCATTCGAACGCTGGTGGGGAGGCTGCGCGAGTTCAAGAAGCCCGCGATCCTGACCCCGCTGTTCATCATTGGGGAAGTCATCCTCGAGTGTCTAATCCCCTTGATTATGGTCTCGCTGGTGGATGCGCTTGATGGCGTGTCCCTGAGCCCCGTTATGCGCCTGGGCCTGATCCTTACGGGACTGGCTTTCGCGTCGCTCACCTGCGGCATCCTTGCGGCCCGCTTCTCGGCGACTGCGTCGGTAGGCCTGGCGAAGAACCTGCGTCAGGACCTCTTCTTCAAGGTGCAGGACTTCTCGTTCGCGGACATCGACCGCTTCTCCACCTCCTCTCTGGTCACCCGCATGACGACGGACGTCACCAACGTGCAAAACGCCTTCGGCATGCTCATCCGTATCGCGGTGCGCGTGCCCCTCATGATCGTATTCTCGATCGTGATGGCGTGGCGCATTAACGTCCAGATGGCCCTCATCTTCCTTGGGATGGTGCCGGTTCTCGCCATTATCCTGGCGGCTATCGTGCTCATCGCATTCCCGATCTTCCGCCGCATCTTCAAGAAGTACGACGCCCTGAACAACTCCGTGCAGGAGAACGTCGCAGCGATCCGCGTGGTGAAGTCGTTCGTCACCGAGGAACACGAGACCACGAAGTTCCGCGTCGCGTCGCAGGACGTGCGCAAGGACTTCACGAACGCCGAGAAGCTCATCGCGCTCAACAGCCCCATCATGATGTTCTTCATCTTCGCCGCAATCATTGCGGTCGACTACGTTGGCGCCTCGATCATCGTCAACTCTGGCGGTACCGAGCTGACGAAGGGCGGCCTGACCGCTCTCATCACCTACGGCATCCAGATCCTCGTGCAGATGCTCATGCTCGCTTTCATCTTCGTCATGACGACGATGGCCGCGGAGTCTGCCAACCGTATCGCCGAGGTCCTCAACCACGACCCGTCGCTCACCTCCCCGGTCAATGGCGCAACCGAGGTTGCGGACGGCTCCGTTGTCTTTGAAGGTGTGTCCTTCAAGTACTCCGAGAGCGCCGAAGAGAACGCGCTGTCCGATATCGACCTGCGCATCGAGTCCGGCTCAACGCTCGGCATTGTGGGCGGCACTGGTTCGTCCAAGACCTCGCTCATCCAGCTGATCTGCCGCCTCTACGACGTCTCCGAGGGGTCTGTGAAGGTCGGCGGGCGCGACGTGCGCGACTACGACCTCAGCGCGCTGCGCGACGCGGTCTCCGTCGTCCTGCAGAAGAATGTGCTGTTCTCCGGCACCATCAAAGACAACATGCGCTGGGGTAACCCGGACGCGACCGACGAACAGATTGAGCACGCGTGCAAGCTCGCGCAGGCCGACGATTTTATCCAGCAGCTGCCCGGCGGCTACGACTACGTCATTTCCCGCGGCGGCACCAACGTGTCGGGCGGCCAGAAGCAGCGCCTGTGCATCGCCCGCGCGCTGCTGAAAAATCCGAAGATCCTCATCCTGGACGACTCCACCTCCGCCGTGGATACGAGGACCGACTCGCTGATCCGATCTGCCTTCGAGACCGAGATCCCGGGCACGACGACGATCATCATCGCCCAGCGCCTGTCTTCGGTGTGCCACGCCGACCAGATCATCGTCCTGGACGACGGCCGCATCAAGGAACGCGGCACCCACGAGGAGCTGATGGCAGCGGGTGGGGAGTACCGAGAGATCTACGATTCCCAGAACGCGGCGAGCGAAAGCGAGGTGGCCTGACATGGCACGCACGCACGGTCGTCCCGTTGACAACGACGGCGAGAAGCTCGAGGGTATCGAGCGTCCCTTCGGCCGCCTCATGGCCTACGTGTTCCACCACTACCCGGTGCGCATTAGCCTGACGGTCGTGTGCATCGTGACGGCAGCCGTGGCCTCGGCCGTCGGTTCTATCTTCATGCAGCAGATCGTCGATAACGTCGTGACACCGGGCCTTGAGAGCGGCTTTGACGCTGTGCGAGGCACCCTCGTGCGCCTCGTGGTCACGATGGGCATCATCTTCAGCGCCGGCGTCATCGGCAGCTTCATCTACACCCGCGCCATGGCCATCGTGACGCAGGGGACGCTCAAGCACATGCGAGACGACATGTTCGACTCCATGGAGCGCCTGCCCCTGCGATTCTTCGACACGCACCCTCACGGCGCGATCATGTCGACCTTCACCAACGACACTGACGCGATCCGCCAGCTGATCGGCCAGTCCATTCCGACGCTCATCCAGTCGGGCCTGACGATCATCGTCCTGATCGGCACGATGCTCTACTACTCCGTGTGGCTCTTCCTCGTCGTCCTCATGGTTGGCGCTCTCATGGCTTTCCTGACCGGAAAGCTCGGCGGGCTGTCGGGTCGCTTCATGAAGGCTCAGCAGGCCGCTCTCGCCGACGAAGAAGGCTTCATCGAAGAGATGATGGACGGCCAGAAGGTCGTCCAGGTCTTCAACCACGAGCAGGCCGCCAAGGACGAGTTCGTCGAGTACAACGACAAGCTCTTCGATTCCTCGCAGAAGGCGAATATCTACGGCAACGTGCTGATGCCTGCCCTGGGCAACATTGGCAACATCATGTACGTGGTCATCGCGATCGTTGGCGGCGTCATGATCCTGAAGCAGACGCCGAATATTCACCTCTTCGGCGTCGACGTCATCACGGTCGGCGTGGTTGTGTCCTTCCTGGGCATGGTCCGTAACTTCTCGCAGACGATCGGCCAGATGTCCATGCAGGTCCCCATGATCGCCTTGGGTATGGCGGGTGCGGGCCGCGTGTTCGCCCTCATCGACCAGGAGCCCGAGGAGGACGAGGGCTACGTGACCCTCGTGCGTGCGCGCGAGCTGCCCGACGGCAGTCTCGAGCCGACCGAGGAGCGCACGGGAATCTGGGCGTGGCGACACCCCCACAAGGCCGACGGCACCGTCACCTACACGCGCCTGCGTGGCGAACTGGTCATGGAAGACGTCGACTTCTCCTACGACGGCGAGAAGCAGATCCTGCACGACATCTCCCTGTGGGCCAAGCCCGGCCAGAAGATCGCCTTCGTGGGTGCCACGGGCGCCGGCAAGACGACGATCACGAACCTCATCAACCGCTTCTACGACATCGCCGACGGCAAGATCCGTTACGACGGCATCAATATCAACAAGATTCATAAGTCGGACCTGCGTCGCTCCCTCGGCGTCGTTCTGCAGGACGTCAAGCTGTTTACGGGCACGGTCATGGAGAACATCCGCTACGGCCGGCTGGACGCAACGGACGAGGAGTGCACCGCCGCTGCGAAGCTGGCCAACGCGGACTCCTTCATCCGACGCCTGCCCGAGGGCTACGACACGATGCTGACCGGCAACGGCTCGAACCTCTCACAGGGGCAGGCTCAGCTGCTGTCGATCGCGCGCGCCGCCGTGGCCGACCCGCCGGCCATGATCCTCGACGAGGCGACCTCCTCGATCGACACGCGTACCGAGGCCCTCGTGCAGCAGGGCATGGACAACCTCATGGAGGGGCGTACGGTCTTCGTGATCGCCCACCGCCTCTCGACGGTGCGCAACTCGGACGCGATCATGGTCCTGGACCACGGCCGCATCATCGAGCGCGGCAGCCACGACGACCTGATCGCCCAGAAGGGCGTGTACTACCAGCTCTACACGGGCGCCTTCGAGCTCGAGTAGGCGCTCAACGATCACGTGTGCCCCGGCCTCGTTCAACGACGAGGCTGGGGCTGCGTCTATGCGCGCGGTGCCGGATTGACGGGTCGTGCACCGCGTCCTTCGCGTCCTGTGCTACTGACGCTCGCGAGCGGAAGAAGTGTGTGCTGAGGCCATCGGGTGGGCGTTTTGCGCCTGACGACGGGGGAGTGGGGATACGAAAGCGGGCCGCCCACTGGGCGGCCCGCTTCACGTCAAACTATCGTTCGCGCTCAGTCACCGAGCGAGGCGACGCGACGAGCAAGCTTGGACTTGCGGTTCGCAGCCTGGTTCTTGTGGATGACGCCCTTGGAGACGGCGACGTCCAGCTTGCGCGAAGCGACGCGCAGTGCAGCGAGAGCCTTCTCCTTGTCGCCGGCCTCAACAGCCTCGCGGGTCTGACGGACCAGGGTCTTCAGCTCGGACTTCACGGACTGGTTACGAACGCGGCGCTTCTCGTTGGTGAGGATGCGCTTCTTCTGGGACTTAATGTTTGCCACAGTCGGATTTCTCCTTGATGTATGTCTGACAGGGTCGGTGAGGGCTGTGTCAAGACCGGGACTTAGGCGTGGGGACACCCGCAAACGGTCTTAACCAGACCCCCTGCCCGACCAGGCCGGGAGTCCAACGACCGATCATACCAGG
>CAUTGT010000107.1:0-5018 GCA_963537735.1 uncultured Actinomycetaceae bacterium
GGCGGTTCGTCGTTCCTGTTTACGATCACCGCGATCGCCGTTGTTGCTTCGTTTGCTCGAGCGCGCGCGGGCATTTGGATGATCGGCCGCCCGGACGAGGCCTCGGCTGGGCGTGATCCCCGCCTCGCCCCTCGCCGTCGCTCGGCGCGCTGAGGTGCCCGCGGCACCTGCTGGCCTGCACGGCTCGCTACACTGGTGTCACGCACACGCGTAAAGGAGACGCATATGGTCAAGGTTGTGATGGCTGGCGGCGGCACTGCCGGTCACGTGAATCCTCTGCTGGCGACGGCGGCGCAGCTGCGCGAGAGCGGCGCTGAGGTTGTCGTCCTGGGGACGAAGGCGGGTTTGGAGGCGGATTTGGTTCCCGCCGCTGGATTCCCGCTCGTGGAGATTCCCCGCGTTCCTTTGCCGAGGCGTCCCTCCCTGGCGTTCTTCACTCTTCCCGGCCGCTTTGCGGATGCTGTGAAGCGCTGTGCCCAGGCCCTCGAGGGCGCGGATGTCCTGGTTGGTTTTGGCGGCTACGTGTCGACGCCCGCGTACATCGCGGCGAAGCGCGCGGGTGTCCCGATCGTCATTCACGAGCAGAACGCGCGCCCGGGCCTGGCGAATAAGGTGGGCGCGCGCAACGCGAAGGTCGTCGCTCTGACGTTCCCCTCCTCTCCGCTGAAGGCGCGTAACGGGGACACGATCGTGACGGGCCTGCCCCTGCGTGCGGCGATCGCAGATCTGGCGAGCCGCCGCGCGGACGCGCAGGGCGCTGCCCGGGCGCGCCGCGAGGCCGCCGAGCGTCTTGGTGTTGATCCGGATGCGCCCACGCTGCTGGTGACGGGCGGCTCCCTGGGAGCTCTGCACGTCAACGAGTCGATGACCGGGGCGGCGGACGCGCTGCCGGAAGGCGCGCAGGTCGTGCACCTGACGGGCCGTGGCAAGGACGAGCCTGTTCGTGCAGCTGTCGAGGCCGCCGGGCTGTCGGACCGCTGGCACGTGATCGACTACCTGACGACGATGGAGGATGCGCTGGCCGTTGCGGATCTCGTCGTGTGTCGTTCGGGCGCGGGAACCGTGGCCGAGATGGAGGCCCTGGGCCTGCCCTGCATCTATGTGCCGCTGCCGATCGGCAACGGTGAGCAGCGTCTGAACGCGGCGGACCACGTGGCCGCCGGCGGCGCGCAGCTCATCGACGACAAGGACTTCACGGCCGACTTCGTGCGCCGCAACGTGTTCCCGCTGCTGGGCTCGACCCGCCTGGCGGACATGGCGGCGGCCTCGCAGTCGCTGGGGCGCGCGGGAGCCGCCCGTGCGCTGGCGGATCTGGCCCTTGAGCAGGTGAAGGAGGCCGGCCATGAGTGAGCCGACGCTGCAGGATCGTTTCCATCTGATTGGTATCGGCGGCGCGGGCATGAGCGTCGTCGCTGAGCTGCTGGCTTCGCGCGGCGCCACGGTCGAAGGTTCTGACCGCGAGGAGTCCGCCGTTCTCGAGCACCTGCGCTCGGTGGGCGTTCGTGCCTTCGTCGGGCACGAGGCCTCGCACGTGGACCCGAGCTCCGTGGTCGTGGTCTCGACCGCGATCCGTGAGGACAACCCGGAGCTGGCGGTTGCGCGCGAGCGCGGCCAGCGGGTCATTCACCGCTCGCAGGCTCTTGCTCTTGCGGCGTCGGGTATGCGCTTTGTTGGCGTCGCCGGTGCGCACGGGAAGACGACGACGTCGGGCATGCTCGCGATCGGCCTGTCGGCCTGCGGCCTGGACCCGTCGGTGGCCGTGGGCGGCGTGCTGCCCCAGCTGGGTACCGGCGCGCACCTGGGTGGCGGGGACGTGTTCGTCGCCGAGGCCGACGAGTCGGACGGCTCGTTCCTGAACTACACCCCGGCGATCGAGATTGTCACCAACGTCGAGCCCGATCACCTGGATCGGTACCACTCCCGCGAGGAGTTCGAGGAGATTTTCGTCGAGTTCGCTCGCCGCATGGTCCCCGGCGGCCTGCTGGTGACGTGCGCGGAGGACGAGGGTGCCGTTCGCCTGGCGCAATCGGCGCGCGCAGAGGGGCTGCGAGTTGTCACCTACGGTCGCGTCGAGCGTTCGCTGTGCACCCCCGATGTGGTGATCTCGGATGTTCGTGTGGAGGCTCACGGGGCTGGCGCATCGCTGACGTGGGGAGAACGCAGCGCGTCGCTGGCGCTGAGCGTGCCGGGCGAGCACAACGTGCTCAATGCGGCCGCCGCGTGGGTGGCAGGCATCGAATGCGGGTTGACGCCTCAGGCGATCGCCGACGGGCTGGGAGAGTTCACCGGCGCGGCACGTCGCTTCGAGGCGCGCGGCCAGGTCGGTTCGCGCCGCCTGTTCGACGACTACGCGCATCACCCGACCGAGGTCGAGGCCGCGATCCGCGAGGCGCATGTCGTCGCCGGCGACGGCGAGGTGAGCGTCGTCTTCCAGCCGCACCTCTACTCGCGCACGCGCATCTTCGCGGAGCGTTTCGCCCAGGCGCTGTCGGGCGCGGACCACGTCGTGCTGGCGGGGATCTACGGCGCCCGCGAGGATCCCGAGCCGGGAGTCGACTCGACCCTCATTTCGTCGCGCGTCGAGGGTGCGTCCTACGTCGAGGACATGCACGAGGCCGCCCGCCTGGCCGCTTCGCTCACCCCCGAGGGTGGCGTGTGCCTGACGATGGGCGCCGGCTCGATCACTCACTGTGCGTCCGACGTGCTCGATGAGTGGAAGCGGATGGAGGCATGAGGCCAACCCCGCCGAGGCGCCCGGGAGGCGCTCGTTCCCACGAGGATGAGCCGCCGCGTGTGGAGGAGGCTGCCTCCTCCTTCGATGAGATCGTGTCCCCTTCTGCGGACGAGGGGGCGCAGGAGCCGACGCGTCGTTCTTCCTCGCTCACCCAGCGCCGCCGCGCGCGTACGACCGTGGACCGTCCGATGCCCGTCGCCGATGCTGCGTCCCTGCTGGGTGGCGAGGAGGCGACGGATCTGGGGGATCGCCTGCGTGAGCGTACCCGCGCGCGTCGTATCCTCCTCGTTCGTCGCATCGCGCTCACGCTTGTGACGCTCGCGCTCGCAGCGGGAGGCGTGTGGGTGGCGTTCTTCTCGCCCGTTTTTGCGTTCTCATCGTCTGCGGTTGTTGTCTCGGGCGAGGACGGCACGCTGGTGACGGCGGATTCCGTGCGTTCGTCGATCGCCTCCTTCGAGGGGATTCCGCTCACGCGCCTGAATACGCAGGCGGTGGCTCGCGCGGTCGAGTCCAACGTGGCGGTGCGCTCGGCGAGCGTGTCGCGTCGATGGCCGACGAGCCTGCGTGTGTCGGTGACGATGCGGACGGGCATGGCTGTCGAGGCCGCGTCGGGCGGCTACTGGCTGGTGGACGATCAGGGTGTCGCCTTCCAGCAGGTGCCGTCGGCGGGGGAATACCCGCTCGTGACGCTCCCGGAGGACCGGGCGACCGGCGCAGCAGATATTGCCTCCGTGCTGGGTGCGCTGGACGAGGCCACGCGCGCCCAGGTGGCTGCCGTGACGTCGACGGGAACTCAGGTGAACTTCACGCTGCGCGGCGGCCAGACTGTCAAGTGGGGAACCCGCGGGGATGCGCCGCAAAAGGCGCGTGTGTTGGCTACTTTGTTGGCGAACGTTCAGGCGAGCACCTACGACGTGTCCTCGCCGAATCACCCTGTGACCAGTTAAGCCTTTTCTTTTGTCCGCGTGTTGGCTTGAAGGAAAGCCCGCGGACCCCTAGGTTCTTTCCGACACGAAGCACGTTAAACATCAACCTTCAACTAGAGGTTGAGGGTCTGATGCAAGGGAGACATCCATGGCGACACCGCAAAACCACCTGGCAGTGATCAAGGTCGTCGGCGTCGGCGGCGGCGGAGTTAACGCCGTGAACCGAATGATCGAGGTCGGCCTCAAGGGCGTTGAGTTCATTGCCGTCAATACTGACGCGCAGGCTCTGCTCATGTCCGATGCCGAGACCAAGCTCGACATCGGCCGCGAACTGACGCACGGCCTGGGCGCCGGCGCGGATCCGGCCGTCGGCCGTAAGGCTGCGGAGGATCACATCGACGAGATCACCGCCGCGCTTGAGGGTGCGGACATGGTGTTCGTGACCGCGGGTGAGGGCGGTGGCACCGGTACCGGTGCGGCGCCCGTCGTCGCCAAGATCGCCCGCGATGCTGGTGCGCTGACGGTTGGCGTCGTCACCCGTCCCTTCTCGTTCGAGGGTAACCGCCGTGCGGCTCAGGCCGAGGGCGGCGTGACGACCCTGCGCGAAGAGGTCGACACCCTGATCGTCATCCCGAACGACCGTCTCCTGGAGATCTCCGACGCGAACATCTCCGTGCTCGACGCTTTCCGTGCTGCCGACCAGGTGCTCCTCTCGGGTGTCCAGGGCATCACCGAACTGATCACCACCCCCGGCCTCATTAACGTGGACTTCAATGACGTCAAGTCGGTCATGAAGGACGCCGGTTCGGCCCTCATGGGTATCGGTGCGGCGACCGGCGAGGATCGCGCGCTGCGCGCCGTTGAGAGCGCCATCTCCTCCCCGCTGCTGGAAGCCTCGATCGACGGCGCCCACGGCGTGCTCATGTTCTTCCAGGGTGGCTCCGACCTCAGCCTGCAAGAGGTCTACAGCTCCTCGCAGCTCGTGCGCGAGGCAGCCCACCCCGAGGCGAACATCATCTTCGGTAACGTCATCGATGATGCTCTGGGCGACGAGATCCGCGTGACGGTCATCGCCGCCGGCTTCGACGAGACCGCGGATGCGGCCCTGTCGCGCCCGAACGTCTCCCGCGTGTCCGCTCCGGTGGCTCAGCAGCGTCCCGCTGCCCCCGAGGCCAAGGCCCCGGCAGCCGAGACCACCCGCATCACCCAGCTGTCGACGCGCCGCCCGCAGCACCGCGCCGATGTCGCGGCTCCCGTGCGTGAGGCCGCTCCGGCCCCCGTCGAGACGCCCGCTGCCGCGCAATACGAGGAGTCCGAGTCCGAGCACTCCTTCGAGGTTCCTCGCGTCTACCCCGAGG
>CAUTGT010000108.1:0-5015 GCA_963537735.1 uncultured Actinomycetaceae bacterium
CCGCATACGCGCGCGACAGGGCCAACCGCTTCGCCCTCGACGGCTACTTCGACGACAAGGGCAATTACCACAAGGGTGCCCTCGCAGACGCCGAGCAGGCCGTCAAGGACGCGCAAAAGGAATACGACGATGCCCGCGCACGCCTCTCTGATGAGCCGAGATCAGGCCACTTGAACTCAGAGGAACGCGCTGCCAGAGAAAAGCTCGAGCACGCAACGGAGGCATTCCAGGACCTTAAGGCCATCAAGTCACAAACAGACCCGATCCATCGACTGACCAACGGCCTCGCTCCCGCATACCTCCTTGATTTCAACTACGACGAAAAATATCACCGCACAACCGCCATCGTCTCCGCGGGCAACCCCGACACTGCGACCCACGTATCTACATTCGTCCCCGGCATCGGCACGAACGTTCGCGACAGCCTTGGCCAGTACATGGAGATTAACGACCGTCTCAAGCAACAGACTACCCACGCGGGGGTCGACCCGAACAACGTCGCCACCATCTCCTACCTCGGCTACGTCGCCCCCAAGAACGATGGATTGAACCTCATCCAGGCAGCGGACATCGGCTACGCGGACCGAGGCGCCCCCAAGCTTGCCCAATTCGAGGAGGGACTGCGCGCGAGTGCGAACGCCAGAGGCCACGCGTTCACCAACACGCTCCTCACCCACTCCTACGGCTCAACAACGGGCGGCAAGGCAGCAGCCCTCATGGCTCCCGGCACCATCGACCGCCTCATCCTGACCGGCTCCCCAGGAGGCGGGGTCCAGACCATCGACGAATACAGCGTCTCCAAGGAACACGTCTATGAGTCATCCGTCCCCGAAGGGGATGCTGTCCTCGGTCTGGGACCCGACGCCTCTTATGGGAAGAACCCGCGTAAGCTCGAGGGCATTACTCATCTCAGCGGCGACGCCACCGACGCCAAAGGCTACTGGCACCCACTCCCCGACGACGCTGATCCAGATGACCAAGTGAAAGATAGCCTCTCTCACCTCACCGCGAACCACATGTCATACTTCGAGGAGGGTACGCGAACGTCGCAGGATTTCGCCAACATCATCGCCGGCGGAAAACAGACGACCGACGAGGAGTGGGCAGCAATCAAAGCAGCTCGCGGGAAGTAAAGTTCCGGCAACCAGCACATGCTGAACGGCGGTCCCAGCCCCCGCAGGCTGGGGCCACCGTTGTATGTCATGACAGACAATGCACGTGAGCAGGATTGCCAGAAAACACCGCGTCAGCACCTATCGAACAACGAGCACTGACAAACACAATTTCCTCCCTGAATCCCATGCTCAGATCTCTTCAACACGGTAGAATAGTGAGCCAGACCAACACCACAACCATCTAGGACAGGACAACGATGCCCGACCTTGAAATCCACGAGGGAGACCTCGAAAAGCTCTCGACAGAGCTGCGCGCAGTTTCAGAGAAGGTCGGCCGCTACATCCCCCTTCCCCCCAACCTTGCTCAAGTACGATCTGCCATGGATGGCGGCGACGCCTGCAGGCAGGCCCAGTACGCGGGCGAACACATGGAGGACCAGCTCACGGCGCTGAAGAAATCCTTCGGGAGCCTGTCCGACAGCATCGAGGCGTCAGCCAAGCAGTTCCGGGTGACCGAGGAGATCAACCAGCAGTCCATCCAACAGATCATGGCGAGCATGCCCGATCTCTGCCCGCCCGTCGGCCCCGCGAAGGGAGAGTAAGACATGGCGGTCTCATGGGCACACGTCCTCACGTGGGAAACCGGCCCGCTTGATTCCATCGCCTCCGACCTGCTCGAGGCCAGCAAGGGCCTGCGCGAGGCCTACGAGAGCGGTGACACCGTCGTGTGGTCAATCCGCTCAAAGGGTGAGGCCGTCACGACGATGCAGGCGACGACCATATGCAACCTCGCCTCCCTCGATAGTGCCCTCACCAACGTCAACGGCGCCCTGATGGCCATCGAGGCGGCACGCGACGGGGTCGGCTCCATCATGGCCGATATCAACGAAGCAAAAGCCTTCGCAGCCTTACACGAATGCACCATCAACATCGACGGCAGCATAAGCGCAGTCGATCAAGGCAGGGAAGCCGTCACAGTACTCGAATACGACGTACAAGCGATCCTCGCAAAGGCCAACCAGGTCGACACAACCCTCGCCGAGGCTCTCGCAAGCATCAACACCGATCGTTACACCGACGGCGACCGAGGAAGCAACAAGGTCGTCGGTATCCCCGATGTCCCCCAGGCGAACTGGAGCCCATCCCAGAACGCGGCCTGGTGGAACTCACTGCCCGAGGAGCGCAAGAAGTTCCTCATCGACCACTGCCCGGACGATATCCGACACCTCGACGGACTCCCCGCGGCGGCTCGCGACCAGGCCAACAGAAACGCCCTCGAAGGGTACGTCGATGCCAACGGCAAGAAGCACCAGGGTGCCCTCGAGGACGCGAAGCAAGCTGCCGAGAACGCGAAAAAAGACCCCAACGTTTCTGGAAAAGAACGTAAGCAGCTGACGGAGAAATACGAGGATCTCAAGGCCATCCACGAACAGACCGCGAACGATGTTCGCGCGAGCAAAGGCCTCGCACCCGCCTATCTCCTCGATTTCAACTACGACGAGGAGCATCACCGCACGACCGCCATCGTCTCCTCGGGCAACCCCGACACCGCCACGCACGTGTCGACCCTCGTCCCCGGCATCGGCACGAACGTTCGCGGCGACCTCGGGAAGTACGTAACCATCAACGATCGCCTGAGGGCGCAGACCGCGCACGCGGGAGCCGACCCGAACAACGTCGCCACCATCTCCTACCTCGGCTACGTCGCGCCCAAGAACGACGCATGGCACATCGGACAGGCGGCCGACATCGGCTACGCGGACCGAGCGGCCCCCGGCCTCGCACGCTTCGAAGAGGGACTGCGCGCGAACGCCGAGGCCAACCACCACAAGTTCACGAACACCCTCGTCACCCACTCCTACGGCTCGACGACGGGCGGCAAGGCAGCAGCCCTCATGGCCCCCGGCACCGTCGATCGACTCATCCTGACCGGATCACCCGGCGGTGGGGTCCAGTCCATCGACGAATACAACGTTCCCCGGGAACACGTCTACGAGTCCTCCATTCCGGAAGGAGACGCTGTCCAGGGAATAGGGCCCGATGCCTATTATGGGAAAAACCCGCGACACCTCGAGGGCATCACTCACCTCAGCGGCGACGCCACCGACGCCAAAGACTACTGGCGTCCTCTCCCCCCAAAGACTCCACTCACCGGAGACCATGCTGCGGAGGTAAGAACGGGCGATATGCTCGCTCACGCCATCGCAAACCATATGCTCTACTTCGAAGATGGCACCCGCACCTCTCAGGACTTCGCCAACATCATCGCCGGCGGCAACCCGACGACCGACGAGGAGTGGGCCGCGATCAAGGCAGCTCGAGCGAAGGAAAACAACGGCCACTGACACATTCTGAGCAACTATCCTCAGTTGTCCGACGACTTGGGACCAATGTCGTGTACGATGACACATGTCGCTCAGAATCCGGATGGCGCAGCACCTTCCACCCGGTTAGACTACTGCGCGGCAGGGCTTGTGAATTAGAACAGGGTGGCACTCAATGGCTAGAGATAAGCTGCGTATCGTTGAATATTCGGCACCGGAGCCGCAGGTTCCGGCGTCCGACGAGACACGCCGTGAACTGTCTCCCTACTGCCTGAACGCGGACTCATCCCCCCGCATTTACCCGCATTCCGAACATGTGGTCAGCCCTCATCTGCCGCCCGTGGAGCGCATGCCCGTCCCCGTGACACCCTTCCCCAAGCTCTTCCGCGACGACCCGGAACCCGCGTAATCTACAGGGCCGCAGGCACTGTCAAGCCTCGCCCTCCCCCTTTACCCACAGCGCCACGGATCCCCTCGCGTCCCAACCGTCCACGGCCTCGCGCGACCATCCGCACACCGGATACCCACCTCCCAACGCGCCCCCGCGTGACACACTGGCACCATGAGCGAGAGCTTCCTGACGGACCTGCGCGCACTCATCGACGTCGACGCCTCGAGCGGCACTCGAGCGCGCTACTCCTCCGACGCCGGCCTCACGCGCATCCCGCCCCTGGCCGTCGCCTTCCCACGCACGCCCGAGCAGGCGATCGCCGCATTCGACCTCGCCCGCGCCCACGGCGTCCCCCTCACCGCCCGAGGCGGCGGCACCTCGTGCGCGTCCAACGCGATCGGCCCCGGCCTCGTCCTCGATTTCTCGCGGCACATGAACCGCGTCCTCTCCATCGACCCCGAGGCCCGCACCGCCACCGTTGAACCCGGCTGCGTCGGCTCCACCCTCCAGGCCGCCGCCGCCAAGCAGGGCCTGCGCTTCGGCCCCGACCCCTCCTCCCAGAACCGCGCGACGATCGCCGGCATGGTTGCCAACAACGCGTGCGGCCCGCACGCGACCGCCTGGGGGCGCACCTCCGACAACATCGTCTCCCTCGACTGCGTGGACGGGCAGGGGCGCCGCTTCACGGCCACGACTTCGCACGACGCCGCCCTCAGCGACGTGCCCGGGCTCGCATCCCTCATCGACTCTCATCTGGCGCCCATCCGCACGCAGCTCGGCCGCTTCAAGCGCCAGGTCTCCGGCTACTCCCTCGAGCACCTCACCCCCGAGGGCGGGCGCAACCTCGCCGCCATGCTCGCGGGCACCGAAGGCACCCTCGTCCTCATCCTGTCCATCACCGTGCGCCTCGTGCCCCTGCCCGACGCGCCCGTGCTCGCCGCCCTCGGCTACCACTCCATGATCGAGGCCGCCGACGACGTGCCCGCGCTGCTCGCCCACTCCCCCCTCGCCGTGGAAGGCATGGACCGCCGCCTCGTCGACGTCGTGCGCGCCCACAAGGGCCCCGGCGCCGTCCCCACCCTGCCCGAGGGCGAAGGCTGGCTCCTCGTCGAAGTCGGCGCCCCCGGCGAAGACGTCACCGCCTCCCTGGAGCGCGCACGCGCCCTGTGCGCCGACTCGGCCGCC
>CAUTGT010000109.1:0-5004 GCA_963537735.1 uncultured Actinomycetaceae bacterium
GCTCAGCCCACGCGGTACTCGCCGTGCAGCAGCACGGCGCCCGCCTGCACGCCCTTCGTGCCCGAGATGAGGCGCACGCCGGAGGAATCAGCGCCAAGGTCGGCGACCGACCCGAAGCCGGCCACGGTTCCGTCGGCGCCGGCCGACGTGACGGAGCCCAGGACCCACGCGGCCACCCCGGCCTCGTTGATCGCGGACAGGACCTCGGAGGCCACGGAGGCCGAAACGACGGCGACCATGCCGACGCCCAGGTTCAGGGAGTCCTCCATGCCGAACCAGGTGACGTCGCCACCGCGACGCACCCAGTCGAACACGGCGGGAACGGTCCACGTGGAGCGATCGACGGTCGCCACCGCGCCGACAGGCAGGACGCGCGACAGGTTCGCGGCGAGGCCGCCGCCGGTCACGTGCGAGTATGCGTGAATCCCCTCAACGCCGAAGCGCTCGACCAGGTCGAGGCACAGGCGCGTGTACAGGCGGGTGGGCTCGAGGAGCTCCTCGCCGAGGGTGCGGCCGAACTCGGCCACGTGGGACTCCAGCGAGGCGCCGACGCGGGAGACGACGGAGCGCACCAGCGAGTAGCCGTTGGAGTGCAGGCCCGAAGACGCCATGGCGATGACGACGTCGCCGCCCGTCACGCGCTCGGGGCCCAGCAGCTTGGAGGCGTCCACGACGCCGGTCGCTGCGCCCGCGATGTCGTAGTCGTCGGGCTCCATGACGCCGGGGTGCTCGGCGGTCTCGCCGCCGATGAGGGGCGTGCCCGTGGCCTCGCAGGCGCGCGCGATGCCGGTGACGATGGCGGCGATGCGCTCAGGGACCACATGCCCGCAGGCGATGTAGTCGGTCATGAGGACCGGGCGCGCACCGATCACGACGATGTCGTCGACGACCATGCCGACCAGGTCCTGGCCGATCGTGTCGTGCACGTCCATGGCCTGCGCGATCGCGATCTTCGTGCCGACGCCGTCCGTGGAGGTCGCGAGCAGCGGCTTCTCCATACCCAGCAGCGCCGACGCGTCAACCATGCCGGCGAATCCGCCGGTCGCGCCCAGCACTGTGGAGTCGTGGGTGGCGGCCACCGCGCTCTTCATCAGCTCGACGGCGCGGTCGCCCGCAGCGGTGTCGACGCCAGCGGTCGCGTAGTCCAGGGGGGTGTCGGTCATGGGTGGTGCCTTTCGCGGATGGCGCTCGACGAGGCCGTATCTGGGTGGTCGGGTTGAGAACGACGCCCGCGGCGCAGGGGAAGCGTGCGGGCGTAGAGGTTAGCAGGGGGTGGCTTCGGGGGTTCCGGGCACGGGCGTCCCGGCGGGGATCGTCTCGGGGTATTCGCCGGTGAAGCAGCCGATGCACAGGGACGTGCCCTGTCCGGTCGCACCAACCATGCCGTCGATCGACAGGTAGGCCAGGGAGTCGGCGCCAATGGATTCGCGCACCTGTTCGACGCTCATGGACGAGGCGATGAGCTCGGCGCGCGTCGGGAAATCGATACCGAAGAAGCACGGCCACAGCACCGGCGGGGAGGAGATGCGGATGTGCACCTCGGCGGCCCCGGCCTCACGCAGCATCTTGACGAGCGCACGTTGCGTGTTACCGCGCACGATCGAGTCGTCGATGACAACCAGGCGCTTGCCTTCGATGACCTCGCGCAGCGGGTTGAGCTTCAGGCGGATGCCCAGCTGGCGCAGGGACTGCGTCGGCTGAATGAAGGTGCGGCCCACGTACGCGTTCTTCACGAGGCCCTGGGCGAAGGGGATGCCGGACTCCTGCGCGTAGCCGATCGCGGCGGGCGTACCCGAGTCGGGCGTGGGGATCACCAGGTCCGCCTCAATGGGGTTTTCGCGCGCCAGCGCAGCACCCATCTCGTGGCGCGCGGCCACGATCCGGCGCCCGCCGATCGTCGTGTCGGGGCGGGCCAGGTACACGTACTCGAAGACGCAGGTGTTGGCACGGCGCACGGCGAAGCGGCGCGAGTGCACGCCCGACGCGTCGATCGAGATGAGCTCACCGGGTTCGACCTCGCGCACGAAGGTCGCGCCACACAGGTCCAGGGCGGCGGTCTCGGAGGCGACCACCCAGCCGGAGGCCAGGCGGCCGAGCACAAGCGGGCGGTAGCCGTGCGGGTCGCGCGCGGCGTACAGCGTGTTCTCGTCCATGAAGACCAGGGAGAACGCGCCCTTGATGCGCGGCAGCACCTTCAGGGCGGCGCCGACGAGGGGCGCGGGCTCAAGGTCGTCCACCGACGAGGCCCGGGCGGCCTCGTCCCCATCGGTCTCGGAAGGCGTCACGGACGGAGATGCGATGAAGGGGGTCGGCCCGGGGATCCGGTCGGCCATGCCCAGCAGCGCGGTCACGAGGGAGGTGTCGGTGGAGGCGCCGCGTTCGAAGTCTTCGCCGTCGTCGGCGATCTCGACGGCCAGCTCGCGCAGCTCGACCGTGTTGGTGAGGTTCCCGTTGTGGGCCAGGGCGAGCGTGCCCGTGGGGGTGGGGCCCAGCGTCGGCTGGGCGTTGCGCCACACGTCCGCGCCGGTCGTCGCGTAGCGGACGTGCCCCAGCGCAATGTGGCCGCGCAGGCCCTGCAGGGACTGCTCGGAGAACACCTGCGAGACGAGGCCCTGATCCTTATACACGAGGATCTGCTTGCCATTCGATGTCGCAATACCCGCGCTCTGTTGGCCGCGGTGTTGCAAGGCATAGAGGGAGAAGTAGGTCAGGCGGGAAACGTCCTCGCCCGGGGCCCACACTCCGAAGACGCCGCAGTGATCATGCGGGTGATCGTCTCCGAAGAGTTCCTGGTCGGACAGTGTCATGTCTGGCTGCGAGACGGGAAGCACGCTCTCACTCTCCCATACTTTTTGCCTCCTCGTGGCATATATCCACGTTGTGGCGAGCACACGAAAGCGCGACTGAGCCCGCACGCAGCGCGTAATTGCGCACGCTTTGCGGGGCAGAATCGGACTCCCCCGGGTCAAGGTGACACAATGGAGTGCAGCAATCTTGAGGAGGAAACGTGGCCAATCCGACGCTGAGCGCCATCATGTGGGGACTCGCCCTGCTGGTGAGCGCCCTAGCCGTCCTGTCGTTCGCGCGAGGCCTAACCCACATGTGGCGCACGGTCTCGGCGGGCACCCCCGACCCGGGGCGCCTGAGCCCCGTCGGCAAGCGAGCGTGGGGCGTCGTCTCCGCGGCCCTCACCCACCGCGAGTTCAAGGGACGCCCGTGGATCAGGTGCGCCCACTGGCTGGTCATGGTGTCCTTCCCGATCCTCTTCCTGACCCTCATCACGGGCTACGCGCAGCTGCGCGTCCAGACCTTCACGCTGCCTCTTCTCGGCCATTTCGCGCCGTGGGAGTGGCTGACCGAGATCTTCGCGTGGGGCGGCCTGGTCGGCATCGTCCTCCTCATGGTCGTGCGCCAGCGCGCGGGCCGCGGATCCGTGGCCGAGGCGGCCCTGTCGAACGACGATCCGGACGGCGCTGCCGCCGCGGCGGACCCGGAAGGCACCCCGCCCTCGTCCCTGGCCAAGCCCCACCCGCGCGATTCCTCCCCGCGCGGCCTGGCCTCCCGTTTCCTGGGCTCGACCCGCTGGCAGGCGCTCTTCGTCGAGTGGGTCATCCTCATCGTGTGCGCGTGCGTCGTGGCCCTGCGCGGCCTCGAATACGCGATCTTCAGCGTGACGCCGGGCCTCGAGGCGCACGCCTCCGCCCTGCATTTCCCGCTGACCGCCTGGCTCGGCGCGCTCTTCGTCTCCGCTACCTCCTCCTCGGCTGCCTCGCTGGCGAACGCGATCGTGCTGGTCAGCGCCCTCAAGGTCCTCACCTCCATGACCTGGCTGACGGTCGTGGGCATCCAGACCGGCATGGGCGTCGCCTGGCACCGCTTCGTCGCGATCCTCAACCTGTACACGCGCCGCAACGTGGACGGCACGAAGTCCCTGGGCCCGGCCGACCACATGCTGATCGACGGCAAGCCCGTCACCAGCGAGGACGACTTCGACGACCTCCCCGAGGACACGGTCCTCGGCGTGGGCACGATCGACGACTTCTCCTGGAAGGCCCGCCTGGACCTGTACTCGTGCACCGAGTGCGGCCGCTGCCAGGAGCTGTGCCCCGCGTGGAACACCCAGAAGCCCCTCTCCCCCAAGCTGCTCATCATGGGCCTGCGCGATCACATGGAGTCCGCCTCCAACGTGCAGATCGTCGAGCAGGAGGAGGGCCACCAGAAGCTGGGCGACGGCGAGGTCCTCCTCGACAAGGGCGTGCCGGCCTCGCCGCACTCCTTCGACCTGGTTTCCGCCCTGTCCCTGTCGGGCGCGACCGGCCCCGAGGGCGTCTCCGCGGTCACCGCTCCCCTGGTCCCCGAGGTCGTCTCCGAAGAGGTCCTGTGGGACTGCACGAACTGCGGCGCCTGCGTCGAACAGTGCCCCGTCGACATCGAGCACATCGACCACATCCTCGACCTGCGCCGCCACCAGGTCCTCATGGAGGGCGCGTTCCCCCGCGAGCTGGGCCGCGCGTTCCGCGGCATGGAATCCAAGGCGAACCCCTACAACCAGCCGGCCCGCAAGCGCATGGACTGGGCGAAGAAGCTGGACTTCGACATCCCCGTCGTCGGCGAGGACATCGAGGACGCCTCCGAGGTCGACTACCTGTTCTGGGTGGGCTGCGCGGGCGCCTACGACGACACGGCGAAGAAGACCAGCGCCGCCGTCGCCGAGCTGCTGCACACGGCGGGCGTGTCCTTCGCGGTCCTCGGCTCGGGCGAGTCCTGCACGGGCGACCCGGCGCGCCGCGCCGGCAACGAGGCGCTCTTCCAGATGCTGGCCGCCCAGGCGATCGACACGCTCAAGGAAGCCAAGCCCCAGAAGATCGTCGTCTCCTGCGCGCACTGCTTCAACACGATCGCCGGCGAGTACCCGGAGCTGGGCGGCTCCTTCGACGTCGTCCACCACACGCAGCTCCTCAACCGCCTGGTGCGCGACGGCCTGCTCACGCCGGTGGCCCCCAC
>CAUTGT010000110.1:0-4993 GCA_963537735.1 uncultured Actinomycetaceae bacterium
GGGGCAAGCACATACGGTCCGAGGTAAAGGATTATCAAGGACGTGGTCAGGAAGAAGGGGAGGAAGCTGAGTTTGATGAGGAGGCCCCAGAAAGCCAGTTCGCGGGGCGTGCGCGTGTTGCGAGAGAAGTGCGTGCAAACGACACTCGCCGTGGCGGAGGCAATCATCACGAACGGCCAGACGTCGATTCGGAGCATCGGGAAGGGAGAGGGGAACGCCATGGTAAAAGGCCCGCCCGCATAGGCCGTCACGACAAAACAGAATGAGGTCGCGAGGGACGCAACTGTGGGCCAGTGGATTCGCGAGGGTCTGTGGCCCCTCGCGGTGACGGTGTTGTCAATGAGGGGGACTGGCTGAGCAACGCTGAGTGTGTGTGAGGGCTGGTTGGTGATCTGCGCGTTGGTCGGAAGGGCGCCATTGGGTTGGCGTAGGAGCAGGTAGAGCCTGATCGAGGAGACCAGGTCGGCGATGGGAATGGCGTGCCCGCGCATGTATTTCTTCGCCGTTTCAGGGGAGATGAGATGCTCGTTACGCGCGCGGATAATCGCCGCAAACCCGTAGCACGAGGAGACGGCCATGAGGGCGCAGGACAGGGCGGCGGAGGGGATGATGGCTAATCCGAGCACCAACGCCTCATGGTTGAAAAACGACAGTCCTCCTATGACTGCAACAACAAAGAGGTTCACCAGGAATATTGGCAGAAAGCACGCCTTGAGGGTGAGACCCCAAAAAGCTAGGTGGCGCGCGCTCTCTGTGCGCACAAGCGCGAATGCGCTGGCTGCATTCGCGACGCCGAGGGTGACCAGTAGCAAGAGCCAGATCAGCGGCGGAATTAGGGTGTAGGCATTCTGGCCGAACAGGGTGCCCATGGGTTCGCGGGTGTACACCACGACGATGAACGCGATGGGCAGAGCGGCCCTGAGTGTTTTGGACACGCGGAGACTCCCTTATCGATCCTCGTTGACTGGAATCGAATATAGCAGTCCTTCTCCTGTGAAGATCTTGGTTTCCGTTGGTGGGTGAATGCTCCTAGCGTCTCGTCTGCGCGTGAGCGCGGCGACAGCGGCCGTTGGCTGGGTCAATCCGATTGCGTAACGGCGAAGAATAGCTCGAAAACCTCAATGACGCCGATGTGCTGCCCGCCGTGCTCAAGCCTATACTGAACACTGTTCATTATAGATTGCCGCAGGTAACAAGACAGCAGGATTTCGTGCCCAAACAAGTGATCGACCCGGAGAAACTGGTCAGCCAGGCCTACGCCATCGCCTCGCGCGACGGCATCTCCGCGCTCTCCGTGCGCAAGGTCGCCGCCGCGTGTGGGATTGCCGTCGGCTCGGTCTACGGATACTTCCCGACCAAGGCGGACCTGACGGCCGCCGTGCTCACCCGCTTCTTCGACGAGAACCTCTCCGGCGAGCTGTGCGCCGTGCGCCCCGGCGAGCGCTTCACCTCCTACGTGCGGCGATTCCGCGAGGCCCTGTGCGCCGCGCGCGCCGACATGAGCGTCGACTGGTTCGCCGAGATGCGCCGCCTACCCAGCGGCGAACAGGAAGCCCTTGTGGCCGTGCGCGCCCCCATGCTCGCCCACATCGAGCGCGGGCTCGCGCGCGTCCTCGACGCGGACGAGGCCGTGGATCGTTCCCGGCTTGTCGGTCCCATGAGTGCCGAGGCCCTGTGTTGCTACGTGCTCCGCGCTGTCTTCGTCTCCCTCACGGAGGGCGGCGAATGTGAGACGCTGTTCGCCCTCCTCGACGCTTCCCTGTACGACGACACCGCAGAAGATAAGGACGCTAAGAAATGAGTCGATTCCGTATGAAGAAGCAGCCCCTGATCGCCGTCGTCGGCATTGTCTGGCTGCTCGCCGGCCTGAATGTCGCGATTCTCGGCGTGCGCGCGGCTATCGACATGCGTGGAGTCGCGGCGATTGTTTTCCTGGCGCTCGCGGGCGGCGCCATCGCCATCTTCTGCGCGTTCCATTCGATGTTTTCCAAGCTCGTCCAGAAGAACGCCCAGCGCATCGCCGACCTGGATGGGGATCGTCACCACGTCGTCCGATTCTTCGATCGCAAGAGCTACCTCATGATGGTGTTCATGATGTCCCTTGGTATCGGCATGCGCGCCGCGGGTGTTGTTCCCAACTGGTTCATCGCCTTCTTCTACACGGGCCTGGGCGTGGCTCTCACGCTCGCGGGCGCCAGCTACATCGCGCGCGGCGTGCGCGGCCGCGCCTGGGCGTTCCACGCGGCCGACTGAGCGCTCCCTTGATCCCTGCCCCGGCCTCGTCGATTGACGAGGCCTCCTGTCGTTTATTGGTCAGCTCTCCTTGGGTGCCACGCGATTACCGCCAGTGGCGGTATAAATCTGGCGGTAAAACCGGGTGAGGCTCGTGCGTTCGCGTGATTACTGGTAGACGTGTCGGCGGTGGCCAACCGTAAATACCTCGATGACGAGGCGGTCGTCTTCGATGACGCACAGGGCACGGTAGCTGCCGATGCGGTAGCGCCACTCACCTGATCGGTTGGCGGTGATGCCCTTGCCGTGGACTCGTGGATCGGCGCATCCCTGAAGGTTCTTGTCGATCCAGGAAACAATCAGACGAGCCTCGAACCGGTCCATTTTCTTCAGTTGCTTGAGGGCCGTGTCGCTGTACTCGACGTGGTAGGACATTTATAGGCCCAGCTCTGCGAGTACCTGTTCGTGGCTGTGGCGAACGCCGTTGTCTGCGGCGAGTGCTTCGCGCAGAGTGGCGAGGTCCTGCTGGTCCTCGATCTTCTCGAAGACGGCGTCTCGAACGAAGTCGGAGATTGTTTTTCCCTCAAATTCGGCGTACTTGCGCACAACCTCGGCGTCTGTCTCGTCGAGCCGCATTGTCATGGTGGGCATGGTGGCCTCCTCGGGCTGAATACAACGTATTCTATTGCTCTGTGATGCCGATGTGCAATGTTTGCCTCTTCTGTCTGGGAAGAGGGGAGGGTGACTATGGGGCCACTGCTTGATTACCGCCAGCGGCGGTACAATTGTGGCGGTAATAGGAGGCGGCAAGCGGACTATTACGAGGCCTTGGCTCGCTCCGGCGCGGCCGCCTCGTGCGAGGATTTCGTGGACTGTCCACGTCGACCATAATTAGGCCAATTCCTTGGAAAATGAGGAGTCCGACGATGAGGTGCGCCAAGACGGTGGTGTTGAAGGGCGGAGTGGAACTCCTGGTGAGGAACGCCGTCGCGTCGGACGCCCGAGCGCTGCGCGAGGCCACGCAACGCACGCATGCGCAGACCGACTACCTGCTGTCCTACCCGGACGAGCAGAGCGGTGACGATGAACAAGAAGCTCGCTCCCTGGAGGAAACGGAACGCAGTGGCAATGAGGTTGAACTCGTCGCCGTGATCGACGGGCACATCGTTGGAAGTGCAGGAGTTTACGCAGTGCGTAGTCGGCGCAAGGTCGCCCACCGGGCGCGTTTTGGGATCAGCATCCTCAAGGAGTACTGGGGGATGGGGATCGGCCGGACGCTGATGGATGCGAGCGTCGACTGTGCTCGGCAGGCGGGCTACACCCAGCTTGAGCTCGAAGTGGTGGCGGACAACGAACGGGCGGTGTCCCTTTATCGTCACGCAGGGTTCGAGGAGTATGGGCGCAATCCCCGGGGATACCGGTCCGCGTCTGCGGGCTACCAAGAACTCGTGTACATGAGGCTGGAGTTGTAGCTCCACAGGGTCGCTGGCCTAGTCGGTCTGCTTGTCCTCGTTTTCCACGTTTTCCTTGGCCTCCGGGGTGCGCCTGCGCCAATAGGTGTAGTCGTGATAGATGTACTTGTGCTCCCATACGGGATTGCGTGGGCCGTACTCGGACATCGGACAGTCTGTGGTGACGTCGTCTGCTAGCTCGAGGATGATGTCTACGAGCTCGAGCCTGTCAACGAATCTGTCGGGGATCGCATTGAAACCGATTCGTGCTCCGACGAGCGTTCCTGCGATTGCAGCCGTGTTGTTGGAGTCTCCGCCGTGGTTGGCGGCGAATGTCATCGCCCCCGCAATGTCGTTCTCGTGGCGTAGCGCGCAGAGGATACCAATTGCCAGGGCTTCGTCGGCGACCCACCCCTTACCGAGGGCGTGGATGGCATCCAGGTCGCTCGATGCTGAGGTGGCAAGCGACATGGCGGAGTGGATAGTGTACGACAGTTCGTTCACGACCGTGCGGGAATCGGGGAAGGACTTGTCCAGAGCCTTCAGCGTTTTGTTGACGGCCTCGGTGATGGAGAGCTCCTGGTGAATGATGAGTGAGATGATGAGGGCTAGTGCCCCCGATGCCATCCAGGCGACTTCGTTGCCATGCGTGAGTGCCGCCGCGTTTGCCCCCAGCTCGACAATGTACTTGGGGTCGCGGAAGTAGGACAGGCCAATGGGGACTGCCCGCAGCAGGCAAGCTGAGCCTTTGGAATCGTTGATGGGCTCGTCCATCGATCCGAACTTCGTGGTTGCGGCAACTTCCATGACGGTGGGAGACAGGGCGCGCTTCGCGGACAGGGCAGGGTAGGCGTTAATCCATCCGCACCGGGCTCGGCGTGGCCGCTTCTCCGTCTGGAGCTGATACCAGTCCATGTAGAAGTGCGGAAAGTACGTGTACACGGGGGCCATGATCCCGCGCAGGGCCCCTCGCGTGTGTGCGTAGAGGATCCCATTTGCGCTGAGCAGCATGAGCTGCGTGTCCGCAGTGAAGTGTGCGGTTCCGTTCTCGTCCAAGTCGTAGTCTGTGATCCCGCGCAGGCCGTAGCGTTCGACGATCGCGGCCTCTGACAGCACTTCAACTGGGTATCCCAGCGCGTCTCCAGCGGCGCAGCCGATCATCGCTCCTCGGATACGATCTCGTTCGTCCATGGGTGCCTCCTCGCGTGGGTTTCGGCGTCGACCACGCTCAGTTTACCCGTCCGTGTTTTGAGGAGCCGTTGATCCGCGTACCCTTGACGCGTGAAGGTTCTCGTCGTTCCCATGGTTGC
>CAUTGT010000111.1:0-4932 GCA_963537735.1 uncultured Actinomycetaceae bacterium
GGAATTACTCGCCCGCGAGGCGGTCGACCTCGTGCATGATGAGGCCGCACACGGCGCTCACCCACGCGATAGCTGCCACGCCGAGGACGCGCGAACGCCAGGGCCGGATCTGCAGGAAGTCCTCGAAACCGTATCCGGATCCGGGAGATGCGGCTGACATGCTGAAGCCCCACATGGCGGCGCCGGTGGCCAGCAGCGCGATGACAATGAGCCCAAGACTCGCCCACACCATGACGCGTTGGACTTGAGCGCCGTGCCGGGGGCGCCGCTCGATGGGCGACAGGGCGAGCGCCCACGCCCCAGCGATCAGGGCGGCGGTGATGACGTCAGAGGGCCTGTGCCAGCCTTCCATCATGACGGACACGCCCATGAGCGATGTCCACGCCCAGCCGATCCACGCGGACGGGCTGCGGAACCACTGTGGGGCGACGACGATGAGGGCCAGTGACAGGGTGACTGCGACGGTCGTATGCCCGGAGGGCAGGGAGTTGCCGGCACCCGTCGTGACGCCCAGGTTGGGGCGGGTGAGGATGTAGTCCTTGAGGATTTGCGTCGTGATGTTGGCGCCGATGACAGCGCCGAGGGCGCGCCCGGCGAGCGTGGGCCGTCGTCGCGCGGCGGCGACCAGGGCGACGACGATGCCGGCTGCGACCATGACGGGCACGGACACGATGCCGGTGATGAGCATGGAGAAGGCCTCGTAGCGGCTCGCGGAGCGCATGGTGCCCTCCATGAGGATCGTGTCGAGGACCTGCCCGGGCGCGGTCGAGAGCGCCACGTGGCTGATAAGCATGGTCAGCAGCACGCAGATCGTGACGCCCCCGAGGCGTCGGGCGAGCTTGCGCCGGTACCAGGAGTCGGAGGTCAGGCGACGAGGCTGGGGCCCGCCCGCCGGTGCCTCGCCGTTAGCCTGGGGTCCGGGGGTGCGCCCTCGGGCGGGCCGTTGGGTGGCGGGGGCGCTGTCCGCTCGGGAGGAGCGGCCGGCGGCGTCGGCGGCTGCCGACGAACGGTTGCGGGGGCGCACGGGGCGCGAGCCTTTGGTGTAGGACTCGTCGACGGTGGGGTCGGAGGGCAGGGCGGCGTTGGGGTCGTCCATGGGATCCTCCGTTCGTGTCGATGCCGTATTCGTGTCCACTGTAGTGGAGCGGGGCGCGGGCGCGTGTATTGGCTCCGCTTTCTCGCACATCGAAGGCAAACACACAGCGGGTGGGTGTCCCACGCACCCGCCCTGACCTCGTCAAAGAGTGACGGGAGGCTCCGTGTCAAGACTTGTCGGACAAGGTGGGCGCGCGCGGGACAGAGGCCTCGGTTACAGTGGGGGTGTCCGATTCTGTACGTCTCACGCGGGAGTTGTCAGTGGCTGCATCTTCACCTGTCAGCACCGATCGCATTCGGGATTTATTGCGTTCCCGGGACGTGCGTTTCGGCGACTACAACGAGGGCGAGCTGGCGTATTTGACGCCGAACGCCGCTTTTTTCTGGAATGCGACGAACCCTCAGATCCTGCAGTTGCGCGCTCAGTGGCGCGGGATTGCGCGCACGCCTGAGCAGTTCGGCGAGTTGGCGCGCGAGATCGCGGCCTGCAATTCGACGCGCACGGGCCCGAAGGCGTACCTGGCTCCCCTCGAGGATGGCACGCAGTACGGCCTGATCGCGGAGTGCAACGTCGTGGTCATGTCGGGACTCACGCAGGCTCAGTTGGATAATTTCTTTGAGACGTCCATGTCGATGATCATGGGTTTCTTCGCGGATCTTGAGGTGACGTTGCCCGGGTTCGTGGATTGGGATTCCCAGGGTCGGGAGGTGTCGCTGTGAACGTTCCGTACGTGGTGCCCGAGGATGAGGTGACCCCCTACCCGGCCGATTTTGAGCGGGTTGTGGACGCCGTACGCGAGATGGGCTACGCGCTGGACGTGATCGAGAAGGGTCGCGCGGCGGGCGCTATTTTTGACGACATTCCGTTCCTGGTGTCTTTCGATACGGCGGGGCGTTTCCTGTCGATTCGCGCCCTGTGGGAGTCGGATCTGCCGGCGGAGAGCGCGGAGCCCGCGCTGTTTGCGACGGCCGACAACTGGAACCGCGAGAAGTATTTCCCGACGGTGTACACGGCGACCTCTGCGGAGGGGACGCTGGGCGTGTACGCGGACTTCGTCGTCGACACGGAGGCCGGCCTGTCGGACGTGCAGCTGCGCGACGCCATTTCGTCGGGCATTTCAACGGGTATCGCGGCGATCCAGTACGTGAAGGAGTCCGCCTCCGAGGCGCTGGGGCTCGGTGAATCCGGGCGCGAATGAGCGCTGATCTGCCACCTTCTTCGCAGGCATCTTCGTCGAACGAGGCCGGGGCCTCCTCGCCCGATCGGGGGCACGATGGTCTGTCTTCTCCTTCTCCCGCGCACCTGCTTGATGTGCTGGAGCGCCTGAGCGCCGGGGATGATCGGCTGCTCGGCCACGTGACGCTGCCGGGACGATCGGGGCGAATCGCGGATTGGCCGCAGTGGGTCAGCCCCGCGGTCGTGGACGCGTGGGCGCGTCGGGGCGTGGAGCGCCCGTGGATTCATCAGCGCGAGGCCTTGGATGCGATCCGTCAGGGCCGCGACGTTGTGCTCGCGACGGGCACGGGTTCGGGCAAGTCGTTGGCCGCGTGGACGCCGATCCTCTCAGACCTGGTGGAGGCCGAGGATTCGTCGCGTATTTCCGCAATTCACCGCCGCCCAACCGCCCTGTACCTGGCTCCGACGAAGGCTCTCGCGGCGGACCAGTTGGCCTCGCTCATGGCGCTGCTCGGCCAGGACGACAAGCCCGCCGACGCACAGGCGAGCGCGGACCCGGAAGGAAGCCCCGGCCTCGTCGATGAGAGGCTGCGCCGCGTGCGCGCGACGACGGTGGATGGGGACACGCCGCGCGAGGCGAAGGAGTGGGCGCGTGCGGGCGCTGATCTGATCCTGTCGAACCCCGATTTCTTGCACTACGTGATGCTGCCGTCGCACCAGCGGTGGTCGCGTTTCCTGGCGTCGCTGCGCCTCATCGTCATCGACGAGGCGCACCATTGGCGCGGCGTGACCGGCTCGCACATCGCGCTGGTCGTGCGCCGTCTGCTGCGCGTCGCCCATCACCTGGGGGCGGATCCGCGCGTCGTCATGCTGAGCGCGACCGTGCGCGACGCGGGTGCGGTGGGCCGCGCACTCACGGGGCGCGACGCGGTCGCCATCACCGAGGACGGCTCGCCGGCTGGCGCCCACGAGCTGCTCCTGTGGCAGGGCGCGATCATGGCCGACGAGTCCGAGGTCGACATCTCCTCCTTCCTGGAGGCCCTCGATGCACCGCCCGGCGCGGCCACCCTCAAGGTCCCCATCGTGCGGCGCAGCGCCGGGGTCGAGGCCGCCAACCTGGCCACCGCCTTCGTCGAGGAGGGGGCGCGCCTCCTCGCCTTCGTGCGATCGCGCGCGGGGGCCGAGGCCGTGGCCGCTCAGGTGCGCGACCGCCTCTCGGCACGCGGTTCCGCGAACGCGGGCCGGGTCGGCGCATATCGCGGCGGCTACCTGCCCGAGGAGCGCCGGGCGCTCGAGGAGGCGATCCGCACGGGAGGCGTGCGGGCGCTCGCGACGACGTCGGCGCTGGAGATGGGCCTGGATATCTCGGGCCTGGACGCGACGATCACGGTCGGCTGGCCGGGCACGCGCGCGTCCCTGCGCCAGCAGATCGGGCGCGCGGGGCGTGCGGGCGCGCCGGGCACGTCCGTGCTCATCGCTTCCGACAACCCGCTGGACGCGTACCTGGTGCGCCACCCGGAGCACATTCTCGGCGAGGTCGAGGCCTCCGTCATCGACCCCTCCAACCCGTGGGTGCTGGCCCCGCACGTTGCCGCCGCAGCCGCCGAAATACCGATCACGCCGTCCGATATCACCTACTTTGACCCGGAACTTCGAGGTGTCACCGAGCGCCTCGTCGCCGACGGATACCTCAAGCGCAGGCCCGCCGGATACTTCTGGGACGCTACTCGCCCCGAGCGCCCCAGCGACCTCACCGACCTGCGCGGAGCCGCCGGCGACGTCCAGATCGTCGATGCCGCCACCGGCACCGTCGTCGGCACCATCGACCAGGCCTCCGCCGACGCCCACGTCTTCCCCGGCGCCATCTACATCCACCAGGGGCGCACCTTCCACGTCCTGAGCCTCAGCTCCCTCACCACGCCCACCGCGCCCGCCGCCCAGGGATGGCCGCGCGCACTCCTGCCCGAGGCTCCGGGCGGCACCCGGGGAAGCGAGCACCTCGGGGGTGGGGAGCGCGAGGGGGCCCAGGCCTCGTCGATCATCATCCCACCCGCGCGTATCGACGACGCGCGCGTCGCCCTGGTCGAGGAGGTGCGCACTCCCCTGCGCACGCGCTCGGCGACCCACACGAGCGTCGAGGTGTGCGCCATCGAGGAGACGTACGTGTGCGGGGACGGCACGGTCACCTGGCATCACGGGCCGACGAACGTGTCGACGCGGGTCACCGACTACGACCTGCTGCGCCTGCCCGGTCTCGAGTTCATCCGCAACATCGAGCTGTTCCTGCCCACGCACACGCTGCCCACGAAGTCCACGTGGTTCACCCTCACCCCCGCCGCGCTGGCCGCGATGGGGATCGAGGCCGCGGACCTGGCGGGCACGCTGCACGCGACCGAGCACGCGATGATCGGAATCCTGCCCATCGTCGCAACATGCGACCGCTGGGACCTGGGCGGCCTGTCGACCGAGCTACACGACGACACGGGCGCGCCCACCGTCTTTATCCACGACGCGTTCCGAGGCGGCGCCGGGCACGTGCTCGCCGGCTTTCACAGCGCTCGGTCGTGGGTGGCCGCCACACTCGAGGCCGTCTCCTCCTGCGACTGCGAGTCCGGGTGCCCACGCTGCGTGCAGTCGCCCAAGTGCGGCAACGGGAACGA
>CAUTGT010000112.1:0-4909 GCA_963537735.1 uncultured Actinomycetaceae bacterium
CGCGGATCGGCGCGTAGTCGTCCTCGCGGTAGTAGGCCTCGTCGGGCAGGCCGATACCGGACTGGACGAGGGAGACCATGTAGCGGGAGGAATCGTGCGGGTCGGTGCCCACGTACGCGCCGATGAGGCCCCCGATGCCCTCGCGCATGAGGCGGCCCATTTCGCGGGCGAGCTCCTCGTGGGTGGTGCAGGCGCGAATTGCGTCGAGGTCGGGGCGCAGGGGAGTGGAGCCGGCTGCTTCGATGGTGTCCTCGTCGAGGAACTGAGTCCACAGGGTGGCGATGCGGTGCGCATCCGGATCGTCCAGGGAGCCGTCGGCTGCGTCCTGGGCGATGGCGCGCGCGTACTTTTCGGATGCGTCGCGCAGCGTGTGGAACGCCCCGTCCATGGGGCGATCTGCGGGGATCGTGTGGGTCGCCAGCCACGTGCCGTTGACGTGGCGGTAGAAATCGTCCTGCGGGCGCACCGTTGAATCGATGTTCGCGGTGTCGAGGACTCGGGCGAGCAGTGTGTTCGTCATGCCTTAACTCTAGGGGGAGAGGAGGGGGCGCGTGGGATGAGTGTTCACGAGGGGCGCATCGACCGGATTTACGTGATGGTCATGGGATGTAATTCGTCAATTTCTCGCGGAACTGTGCGGGGGAGTGCGGATGTGAGTTTGGTGCACCCCTGCTGTGCACATATGTGCACAGTGGTGTGTACATTCGTGCAAAAGGGGTGTGACGGGGCATCATGGAAAGAGCAATGAGGCACTTCCTCATCAAGAGGTGAAGGGATTTTTAACGGTGAAGACACTTCGCACTGACGTGTGCGTCATCGGTGGCGGATCCACCGGTGCCGGCGTCGTCCGCGACGTCGCCATGCGCGGCTTCTCAGCCGTCCTCGTCGACCGGGCGGACATCGCTCAGGGAACCTCCGGTCGCTTCCACGGTCTGCTCCACTCGGGCGGCCGATACATTGCGTCCGATCCTGAGTCGGCCACCGAGTGCGCCGAAGAAAACGAGATCGTCCAGCGCATCAACGCCAACGCCGTCGAGGCCACCGGAGGCCTCTTCGTCGTGACCGCCCAGGACGATGAAGAGTATGCGGACCAGTTCCTGGCCCGCGCAGCGGCTGCAAAGGTGCCCGCCGCCGAAATCTCCATCGCCGAGGCGTTGCGCCGCGAACCCCGCCTGGACCCGCGCATCAAGCGCGCCTTCGAAGTTCAGGACGGCACGGTCGATGGATGGCAGATGACCTGGGGAGCGATCCGCTCCGCGCAGGCGTACGGGGCGCAGGTCCTGACCTACCACCGCGTCACCTCCATCGAACGCGAGGGTGAGCGCATCAGCGCCGTCATCGTCCACGATGAGCGCGGAGGGGAAGACGTGCGCATCGAATGCGGCTTCGTCCTCAACTGCGGCGGCCCCTGGGCCGGACAGATTGCCGCCATGGCTGACTGCCACGGCGTCGACGTCGTCCCGGGCGCCGGCATCATGATCGCGATGAACCACCGACTGAGCCATTCGGTCATTAACCGCTGCGTGTGGCCTGCCGACGGCGACATCCTCGTGCCCGACCATACCGTGTGCATCATCGGCACGACCGACCTCAAGGCCGACGACCCGGATCGACTCTCCATCCCCGCCGACCAGGTCCAGCAGATGCTCGACTCCGGCGAGGCCATGATCCCCGGCTTCCGCAAGGCCCGCGCCGTGCACGCCTGGGCGGGCGCACGCCCGCTCGTCAAGGACTCGCGCGTGTCCGCGACCGACACCCGCCACATGGCGCGCGGCATGAGCATCATCGACCACAACACGCGCGACGGCGTCTACGGCATGCTCACCATCGCAGGCGGCAAGCTCACCACCTACCGCCTCATGGCCGAGCGCATCGTCGACATCATGTGCGAGGAGATGGGCGAGCAGCGCGCCTGCAAGACCGCCGACGAAGCCGTTCCTCCCGCCAAGGAAGAGCGCCTGTACACGATCGGCCACCGCCTCGACAACGTCGAATCGCGCAACGAATCCCCCTCCCACGAACAGATCATCTGCGAGTGCGAGATGGCCACGCGCGCGATGCTCGAAAACGTCATGGACACCCTGCCCAAGGGCCAGCTCGACGACGTGCGTCGCCAGATGCGCCTGGGCATGGGCCCCTGCCAGGGCGGCTTCTGCTCCCAGCGTGCCGCGGGCATCGCCCACGAGCGCGGAGACATCGACTCGATGCGCGCCAACTCCCTCCTGCGTCTCTTCCTGAAGAACCGCTGGATCGGATTGTGGCCCATCATGTTCGGCAAGCAAGCCAGGCAGGCCGCGCTGGATGCCTGGATTCACGAGGGCACGCTCGACGTCGAGCACCTGCCCGCACCCAGCGAGGAGGTTGTTCGATGAGGGACGTCGTCGTTATCGGCGCTGGCCTGGCAGGCCTGGCCGCAGCAATCAAGGCAGCTGACGCGGGACTGAGCGTCACCCTCGTCACGAAGGGTGTGGGCGGAATCCAGCTCGGCACGGGCACGGTCGACATCCTCGGCTACCGCCCCGAGCCGGTCGAGGCGCCCCTCGAGGCTCTGGAAGCCCACGTGGCCTCCCGTCCCACCCACCCCTACGGCCACGTCACCCCCGACTTTGTCGGCGCGTCCGTCGCGTGGCTGCGTGACCTCGTCGGCGCGGACGCCCTCATCGGCGATGAGACCCGCAACGTGCGCATCCCCACCGGCGTCGGCGCGCTTCGCCCCACCTGCTTGATCCCGCCCTCCATGGAGGCCGGCATCCCCCAGGCGGGCGCCCGCTACGCCATCGTGGGACTGACCCGTTTCAAGGACTTCTACCCCGGCCTCGTCGCCGAAAACCTGACGCGCCAGAGCGGGCCCGACGGCGCCCCGATTAAGGCGCGCGCCCTGTCCGTCGACTACGTCGTGCGCGAGGGTGAGGTCGACTCGACCGGTACGAACCACGCGCGCAGCCTCGACCACGAGGAGAACCGCGCGCGCCTGGCCGACCAGATCCGTCCCCTCCTCGAGGATGGCGAGATCGTCGGCCTGCCGGCAGTCCTCGGCCTCGACGAACCGAACGCGTGGCGCGACCTGGCGGACAAGCTCGGCCACCCCGTCTTCGAGATCCCGATCCAGCCCCCGTCGGTGCCGGGCATGCGCCTGAATGCCCTGCTGACACGCATCGCCTCCTCCAAGTGTCGCGTCGTCCTCGGATCCCCGATCAAGGCCGTGCACACGGCCGGCGGACGAGTCAGCGCAGTCGAATACGCCAGCGCGGGACGCCCCACGATCGTGGAAACCCGATCCCTGATCCTCGCCGCCGGCGGCTTCGAATCCGGCGCTCTCGACATGGACTCCTACGGCACCGTGCGCGACACCATCTGCGGGCTGCCCGTCATGGGCGCCTCCGGACAGCTCCTGCACGCCGACTTCTGGGGCGAGGATCAGCCCCTCTTCCTCTCTGGGCTCGCCGTCGACGACAACATGCGCGTCCTGGACGAGGAAGGCACGCCCGTGTGCCCCAACCTGTACGCGGCTGGAGGCAACCTGGCCGGCGCCACCCGCTGGCGTGAAAAGAGCGGCGAAGGAATCGCGCTGGCCAGCGCGCTCGCGGCCGTCGACTCGATCGTGGAGGAACTGAAATGACCCTGGAAATGTCAACGCTGATGGGACCGGGCGTGGAGGAAGAGGACGTCTTCGCCCTGAGTGGTGACGCAGCTCTGCGCGCGAGCCTCGACTCGTGCGTGAAGTGCACGATCTGCGAGACCCAGTGCCCGGTCATGCGTGTCACCGACCTGTTTGCCGGCCCCAAGTACTCCGGCCCGCAGGCCGAGCGCTTCCGCAAGGACGGGCAGATGGTGGACAAGTCCATCGACTACTGCTCCTCGTGCGGCACCTGCTCGCTCGTGTGCCCCCAGGGCGTGAAGGTCACCGAGATCATCCACCACCGCCGCACCGCCATGAAGGAAGCGCACGGCATTCCCATGCGCGACCGCCTCATCGGCCGCACCTCCCTGATCGGCACGATGATGACCCCGGTCGCCCCCATCGCGAACTGGGCCCTCGACGTCAAGCCGATTCGCCTGGCGATGGAGGCCATCATCGGCGTGCACCGCTCGGCCCCCATGCCGCGCGCCTACGGACGCACCTTTGAGTCCTGGTTCAAGAAGCACAAGCCGCTGCCTAACTCCGGCACGCGCGGCCAGGTGATCTTCTTCCACGGATGCGCCGGCCAGTACTTCGAGGTTGAGACCTCGATCCACTCGGTCATGGTGCTCGAGCACCTGGGATACGAGGTCCTGGTTCCCAAGCATGGCTGCTGCGGCCTGGCCCTGCAGTCCAACGGCCTGTACGACGACGCGCGCAAGTACGTCTCCAAGCTGACTAACGACCTGCGCAGCGTCAACCGTGACGCCCCGATCATCTCCGCGTCGGGCTCGTGCGGCGGCATGCTGCGCCACGAGGCCCACGAGATCCTCGAGATGGACACCCCGGAGCTGCGTGACGTGGGCTCCCGCACGTGGGACATCAGCGAGTTCCTGCTGCACCTGTACGACAAGGGTGAACTGGATACGAACTTCCAGCGCATCGACGTCACCATCCCGTACCACGCCCCCTGCCAGGTCAAGTCCCAGGGCATGGGCAAGCCGGCGATCGAGCTCATGAGCCTGATCCCCGGCGTGACCGTCAAGGATTCCGAGCAGCCGTGCTGTGGTATCGCGGGTACGTACGGCATGAAGAAGGAGAAGTACGCGATTGCCCAGGCCGTGGGCGCCCCCGTCTTCGACTTCATCAAGCAGGTCAACGCCGAGCTGGCCGCCTGTGACACGGAGACGTGCCGCTGGCAGCTGCGCACGGCCACGGGCGCGAACGTCGTCCACCCGATCTGGCTGATTCACAAGGCCTACGGCCTGCCCAACGGCTGAGACACCAGCG
>CAUTGT010000113.1:0-4903 GCA_963537735.1 uncultured Actinomycetaceae bacterium
CCTCGTCGAATCGGGCTGCATCATCGAGCTGCGCGTAGGCGTGGCGGGTTGCCTCGACCGCCCCGGTAAAGTCACCCCGATCGTCGCCCTTGAGATACCCCAAAGACACGCCGACCAGCGCACGCAGGTCCTCGACGTTCGTGAGGCGCGCTGCCTCGCGAACGAGGTCTTCCTCCTCGCCGATCACCGGATCGAGTTCTTCGATCTGCTGGATAGCGGCGCTCAGATCCTCCAGTTCCTCGGCACGCTCGCTCGCATCGCCACGCAGCGAATCAAGGCGATGCTTAACGTCAACGGCATGGCGGAAAGCCGTTCGATACTCCTCGAGCAACGCCGCGTGGGGCTCGCCACCAAACTGATCGAGGGCACGGCGCTGGGCAGCCTCCCCCGTCAGACGGATCTGGTCGGCCTGCCCGTGGATCGTCACCATGGATCCGACAATGTCCGTCAATACCGATGCAGGCACGGGACGGGATCCGAGGTGCGCGCGCGACCGGCCCGCGGCACGCACCGAACGACCAACAATCAGCTCTCCACCCTCGACGAGGCCACCGCTCTCCTCGACGCGTTCTGCAACCGCATCGTCCACCGAGAAAATGCCATCAACAGACAGACGATCAGCGCCCGAGCGCACGAGCGCCACATCCGCGCGTGCACCGAGGAGCAGCTGCAGGCTCGAGAGCACCATCGTCTTGCCGGCACCCGTTTCACCAGTCACAACGGTGAGTCCCGCTCCAAAATCGACGTGAGCGGACTCGATAACACCGAGATGCGAAATATCGAGCGACTCGATCACCGAGGACCATCCCTCCACCCGCGCACGGGAAGATTGAACTTACGAACAAGACGTGCAGAAAACGGCGTGTCATCGATGCGCACGAGCTGAACGGGTGAGGAACCGACGCGCGCACGGACCACTCCCCCGGCTGGAACAGTCATGCGCCGAAGGCCATCACACCACATCTCCGGCGGCGTCCACATGTCATCGAGGACGACGATCTCGACGCACGCGGAAGGACCGACAACGAGCGGCCGCGTGAAAAGGCCGTGAGCAGCCAGAGGGGCGACGACAATCGCCTCGGTATCAGGCCACACGACAGGCCCACCGGCAGAGAACGAGTAGGCGGTCGATCCGGTCGGAGTGGACAGGATCATGCCGTCGGCGCCGTAGGTCGACACTTCCTGCCCGTCGACAACGAGAGCGAAGTGAACGGGATGCGCAACGTCGGTGTGCATCACGACAGCTTCATTAAGCGCCCAGTCATCGGCCTTGGACCCGTCGGAGCGCTCCATCGTGACATCAAGCGTCATGCGACGCTCCACGGTGAAGTCGCCTTCCCGGATCGTACGGGCAAGGTCGCCAGTACCTCTGTCGCCGAGCTCCGTCAAGAAACCCATATGACCGGCGTTAATGCCGAGCAGCGGAACGCCAAGCGCACGGGCACTCGATGCGGCCACGAGGAACGTTCCGTCGCCGCCGATCGACAGCACCATGTCAATATCGCCACCCGAAGGGTCGTCGACGACGTCAATCCCCTGCTGCTGAAGCGCCTGTGCGAGGCTCACCGCGCTCGTCACCGCGTTGGGACGATGGCGATGACGAACCATCAAAACACGAGTCATTGGGCACCTCCCGCGGGACCGGCCTCGACCGCACGACGGATGTAGTCGGTGAGCTGCGTCGGATCAATGGGATCCGGATAGTCGCGCCGCATGTACACGAAATACTCGACGTTTCCTGACGGGCCGGGCAGTGGTGAAGCAGCGATCGCGGCAATATCCAAGCCAAGGTCGATGGCACACCGAGCGACAGTTTCCACCGTTTCGACATGGTGCTCGGGATTACGAACGACGCCTCCACGGCCGAGCCGCTCCTTACCGATTTCAAACTGAGGCTTCACCATCAGAAGGAAATCGGCGTGTGGCGCGGCCGCAGCGACGAGCGCAGGGAGTACCAACGTCAGCGAAATGAAAGACATATCGCCGACCACGAGCTCAGGCGCGGGAGCGACGGAAGCCGGATCGAGGGTGCGCACGTTCGTCCGATCGTGCACCTCCACGCGCGGGTCACTCTGCAGCTTCCACGCGAGCTGACCATACCCGACGTCGACCGCGACAACAGACGCTGCGCCCCGCCGCAGCAGAACATCGGTGAAACCACCGGTAGAAGCGCCCGCGTCAAGCGCGCGACGCCCCTCGATCAACGGCGCCTTGTCGCCAAGAGCATCAAGTGCACCGGCAAGCTTGTGCGCACCGCGCGACACGTATTCCGGATCATCCGATTCCTCGACGACGATCGCCTGAGCGGGATCCATCTGGCGCGCGGGCTTGAGCACGATCTGTCCGTCGAGCTTGACGCGCCCGTCCTCGATCATCTGTGCGGCAGCAGCACGGGACTTCGCGAGGCCGCGGCGCACCAGCTCGGAGTCGATCCTGCGTAACTTCATGCGCCGCTCCCCTCATTGCCTGAAGCCGTCGGTTGAGCGCCGGGGCGGACTGTACCGCCCGGCGCGTCGGCAGACAGCGCCCGCCGCAGGTCGGCCTCGATTGCTCGGAGCGTCTCCACTTGAAGGGACGCACCAAGCTGATCGAAACCGACCAGGCGGGCTTCAGTCTGCTCGCGTAATGCCATCAGGCCTGCTCGTCCAGATCTGCCGTGCGCTCCAGGAGCTCTTCAAGCTCCTCCTCACCGGGAAGGAACGCGGGGGTCGAAGCACCCGGTTCGGGCAGCTCATCGGCATCCGCGGCGACATCGTAGAAGTCATCGTCCTCCACGGACGGCACGTCGGTCGGCTCGGGCGCCGTGACGATACCGGCGGGATCCTCGTTATCGACGACCGTAATGTCGGGGCAGGTGACCGGCGAGCCGGCGCCATCCGCGTATTCCCAAGCGGCAGCCGCAAGTGCACGGTAGGAGTCGATGCTGATCGTGACAGGCTCAGTCAGTTCGACATCGTCGAGCGTGAGCACACCGGAACGGGTGGCCTTGGCAACCTGGGAGACACCGCAGGTCCAGGTACCATCGCGGTGATGCTTAGGTGCCGGGTGCGCCTCCAGCAGACCACGCATGTCGATCGCCAGATAGCTGGGACGCTGTCCGCGCGGGGCACGGATGACGTCGCGGGCCTGGTGCACACCCGTCAGGACATGCAGAGCGGGCACACCTGCGGCGACAGCACCCATAATGTCGGTCTCCAGGCGGTCACCGACAGCGATCGGGTTCTGCGCACCGACAAGCTCGCTGGCGCGGCGGTAGATACCCGGCTCAGGCTTGCCGCCAGCGATCGGGCGCTTGCGCGTCGCGTGCTGGATGGCGCGGACCAGCGAACCGTTGCCCAGGGCCTGGCCGCGTTCGATCGGCAGGGTTGCATCGAGGTTCGAGGCGTAGAAAGCGGCACCGCGCTCAATAGCGAAAGCACCTTCGGACAGGAGCGCCCAGTCGACCTTCTTATCGAGGCCCTGAACGACCGCGACGGGCTCGTCGTCGGCACTGTCCACGAGAACGAAGCCGCGTTCCTCGAGAGCGAGACGCAGGCCGGCTCCGCCGATCACGAAGACCTTCGAGCCCTCCTCGAGTTCCTCAGCCATGATCGCTGCGATGTCCATCGCAGAGGTCATAACCATGTCGGGGGTAGCCGCGAAGTCCATGGAGTTGAGCTTGTCGGTCACCTGCTGGGGGGTGCGCATCGCGTTGTTGGTGACGAAAGCCGAGGCCATGCCGGCCTCGCGTGCCTCGATCACCGAGGCAGCGGCATGCTCGATCGTCTCATCACCAGACCACGCCGTGCCGTCGAGGTCGAGCAGCGCGCAGTCGTATTCTTCAGCCAGAGCGGCGCCGGAGCCGCGCAGCGGGGAGCGCTTACCATCCACGTCCGCATCAGCGTACAGCGCGATGTCGACGATCTCCGCGTCCTCGACCTCGGCGGGCATCGACGCGACAACCTCAGCTGCTTCGTCTTCACGGCCAAGGTCAAGCAGGCGCTGAGCCTTGACCTCCATCAGGCGCCGACGCAGTTCGTCGTCGGCAGCAGCAGGCAGGGCTGCGAGTGCATCATCGACGATCACGAGGCCGACCTCGGCCTGGCCGAGATCTGCGCGGGCGCCAGAAGAGACAAGCACGAGCTCGACTTGCTCTGCGAGCTCAAGGGTGGAGGGATCGGTGGCGTCAATGATTTCAACGGCCTTTTCCGGATGGCCAAGACCGCGCTCGGCGTCAGCTTCCACGGCTCGCAGCGAAGAATCGCCACGCATACGACGAACAGCGCGCACCTCGCGCAGCGCCTCCTCGTAGCGGCCCGACGCATAGGCGGTGAGCGCAGCTGCCTCGCGGACCACATCGACGCGGCCTGCGCGCGCAACAGCGGCCTGCGCATGCTGGTAGGCGGCCTCAGGATCAAGATCGATCAGCTGGCCAGCCATCACCAGGTGACGGGCGACGATGTCACGATTGGGACCAGAGAGCGTCGTCAGGGCGCGCAGAGCATCGCGGTCGAGCTCATCCGCGCTGACGCCAGCGGGAATGGTCGGCTCGTTACCGTTGGGCGAGACGTACTCGTCCGTCGAGGAGTAGCTCTTGTAGCCACCGTCATTGCGAGGCGCTCCCCCGCGTCCGCGATCCTGGAAACCACCCCGGCGATCATCGCGACGCTGGAAACCACCACGGTCACCGTCACGGCGATCATCACGACGGAAACCACCGCGACGATCATCGCGACGCTGGAAGCCACGATCACCATCACGACGGTCATCACGACGGAAACCACCCCGGCGATCATCGCGACGCTGGAAACCACCACGATCGCCGTCACGGCGATCGTCACGACGCTGGAAGCCACGATCACCATCACGACGGTCATCAGGACGGAATCCACCGCGCTCGCCCCGGTCGGCATACCCACCGCGA
>CAUTGT010000114.1:0-4885 GCA_963537735.1 uncultured Actinomycetaceae bacterium
ATCTGGGTGTTCCCCGTTGGAAGGGAGGGCTTGTACTTGTGGTTGTATTCGTCGTTGTAGCGTTGGATCTCGCGCATGACGTCCGCGACCGCGTCGTCCGTGCACATGAAGTCCTCCGTCGCGGCGGCGAGGCCCAAGTAGATGCCGTTCAGGATCCACGCCATGTGGCTGAGTGTTGAGTTCAGGGCCGTAACGTGGTTGCTCAGCGTTGCATGGTGTGTGCTGCCCGTGTCGGCCGTGCTGAGGGCTGGCGTATTCCTGAGTTCCAGGCAAGCGTTGCTGAGCTTTGCAATGATCGAATTAACTTCCTCGTAATTCCATTCGAGAACGCGGTAAGTCATGGCAGGCTCCTCTCGGGTGACAGGGCGAAGAAATACGTGATGACCGCCCATAGCTGCGTGTTGTAGATGGGGTGGACAGGGATGTGAGGTCCGGTGCTGGGGGCGAAAAGCGGAGCCTCGACCCTGTAGGCGGCGGCTGGCGTGATGAAGGTGGAGAGGGTGGAGGTTGGAACAAAGGAGTCCTTGTTTGTGCGCTCTTCCCGGATCCAGGTTGTGTATGCCCAGCGTTGGGCCACGAGAGCCTGCGCGAAGGCGGAATCCGAGGGGCCGTAGGAGGAATAGTTCTCGAGGAGCTGGGCCGTCTGTTCGGTCATGCCCTGCTGTGCGGCGTACACGATGGCCGTCGGCAGGACGGGAGGTCCATCGAAGACGGCGGGGTTAGGCGTGAGTGGAGATATCGCCGCCGCGACGTGGGGGATTTCCTCGTTATCGATCTGATAAATGTGGGTCTCAGTGTCGCCGTCGGGGGTGGTGGCGGTGCGGGCGACGACGCAGGGCCCCGGCTGCATCCAGATGAGAGCCTGGCGGCACTGGGAAGTATCCGGAGACGTGGTGGCGATGACCAATCGCGAGCGAGCCGTGCTCATGAGAGCCACGAGGTGTGCCGCGTCGCCGGTGAGCCCCTCGGAGGTGGCGAAGCTCGAGGTGACGTCGCCCGGAACGACGATGTGAGGACGGTCAGGCATTGCGCACCTCCAGGCTCATGATGATCGCGAGAACGTCTTCGTTCAGGTCGCCGAACGATGGGGTTGTCATCGTCGCTGTCGCCGTGAGGAGGAAGTCATTCGCGCCGTCGGAATGAATCCATGCCCACTGGCAGGCGGTGATGGGAATGCCGCCCTGAATGTAGATCCCCGTGCGCAGCCGCGACGATTCGGGTCGTGCCGGCCACTCGCAGTCCTCCAGCATGCGGAAGCCGGGAACCTGATCGGACATGGACTGTGCCGAGTCGGCGAGGGCCTGCGCGGGCGTCGTGCTTGCGGGTATGGGGGAAGCGAGCACGAGGAGGGTGGGTGTGAAGTCGTAGTCGGTATCGATGGGGCCGACGGCGAGGGCGATGACGCCCCCTCCGGCCGAATGCTGATCGCTGTCTGGCGTTCGATCCTGCGTGTCGTCGGTGCTTCCGAATGCCTGGTTGAGGATCGAGGAGATCTCCTCCTTCGGGCATGACGACCAGCGGGGAGGTATCAGCCAATAGGTTGACAGGCTCATGGCATGCCCCAGCCCTGATCGTTGTCGGCAGAGTCCTCGCCGTCCTCTGAAAGGTCGAACTGAGGGAGGGGATCGCCGTTCTCGTCCAGCATGCCGTGGCGCTTCATGTACTGGTACCGAGGGTCGATCCAGCGGGGTACGGGTATCGGCGAAAAGTACCAGACGAGGCCGGTAATGATAATTGCTAAGGTTATTGCAAGGAGTGTCAGTTGGATAAACTGCGGAAACCTTCCTTCATTACCGATCGTAATGAAGCTGCCGACCAGGAATGTGCTTCCTGTTGCAAGGGTGCCGATCGATTGAGACTTGTCGCTCATGCGTGTTGCTGAGCTAATGAAACGCGCATTCTGGCCAAATTGCGAATCTGTATAAGTCTCGCAATACCACATAGCAAGAATTGAGAGACTAAAAGGGATGCCGATGATTCCCCAGATCATGAGGGTTGTCCACCTCCGTGTATAGCGGAATAAGTAACGTTATTGATGCCTGTTGCTATTCCTTGGCCGATTTTGCTGCCGAAGAACCCTCCGATGACTCCGCCGATAATTCCTCCGGCGAGAATGCCGACGGGGCCGCCGACAGCACCGATGGCTGCGCCGAGTTGTGCCCCGTAGGTAGCTCCGACGTATGCGCCCCCAGCAGCTAGCGCTCCGGTCACGCCCGCTCTTGTTACCTTCTCACCCTGTCCCATCTCCGGGTGGTGGTAGGAGTCCGACTGGTAGCTGTCGTAGGCGCTGACGACTCCGTCGAGGACCGCGCAGGCGCGGCCCGCGAGCTTGCCGCCCGTTCGCAGGGCATCGGCGGCCTTGATCGTTCGGCTGCCGCCCTTGACGGCGTCCACCCCCGGGACTTTCCAGTTCTTGAGGTTCCCTCGCTCGGTGATCTGCTTCCAGGGGGATGCGTCCTTGATTCCGGCAGGTGCCTGGTATTTGGCACCCTTCGCCTGTAGGTAGCCCGACTCGAGCGTGTCTGCCACGGTATTGCGCATGGTGTCTGCCCAGCCGGGCAGGCGAGCTCTCGCATTCAACCCCGTGGGGAATCCATACGTGTCGACGAATTTGTTGAAGACGGGGAGGAGTGTCGACTCCCAGACGGTGGGGTCGATGCCTGCGAGGTCGTCGCCGAACAGCGTTTCCGCGTAGGCGAACTTCCTCTGATTGATCTCGCAGCGCGAGCGCAGCGACGCAAAGAAGGCACCGACGCCGCCCGGGATGTTTGCTGGGTGGCTGATGGTCACCTTTGTACCGTTTCGAGAAACCGTCAGTCCTGCGCCACTGGCATCGGTGATAATGGCTCGAAACTCTGTTCTGATGGGCTTCACGGCGCCTCCGTAGTCCTCCAGGGCGGATCGTAGCGAGCGAAAACATGACAGCGCGTGCTCGGCTGCGGAGATGACATTTGTCAGATGTTCGACGACCGTGTTCACCAGCGTGGCTCTCTGATGTTCGACCATCCCTCGGGCGGCCGTCGCGTCGCCAATTGCCTCGTCGAGTGCCGCGATCGGTTTATCGCACTGGTCCTTCAACGACAGGATCGCGTCCACCTTAACCGGAAAGTCCCACGAAAAGGACTCGGCGAATTCTACGGTTCCCGCCGATGTGGGAATCGTCGAGGTAGCTGGAAGGGGGGGGCATTGCTTCACTCCGTTGGAACAATCGGGCGACATGCATGTTGTGCGTCACTTATTTGTCAGAATACTTCCGTTGTTGAGCAATCCGCAGCGCGATTAGGCTCGACAGTGCAATGTCTTGGCGTAGTCGCAGGTCAGAGATGATGTGCTCAGGACGCGTTCTGAGATTCGCCCGTGTTTCGTGGACGAGGTCACCTCGGGCGTGTGCGGGGCGGTATCGTGTTCGCCATGACGACGCCTACCTTCGCCGACGTTGACGAGGCCCTCGCCAGGGGTGACTACCGCGCGGCCCTATCCATCCTCGAATCCCTCGAGGTCGTTGGCGAAGACGCCTGTTACCGTCGCGACATCCAGGCCGCGGCCTGCGCCGACCGCCTCGGCCGCTACCCCCTGTGCGAGGAGTACGCGACGCGCGCACGCGCCTACGGCGACGACATGGCCGACCCCTTCGCTCTCATCGCCCGCGCCCAGCGCCGCCAAGGCCTCGTCGCGGACGCGGAGGCCACGGCCACGGCCGGCATGCGCCTGCACCCCCGATCCGCCGAGATTGCCCGCGAACTGACCCTCTGCCTCGTCGACCTGGGACGTTACGAGGAGGCGCTGCCCGTCTCCGAGATCGCCACCGACGGCCTTCCCAACGACGTGGAGCTCCTCATGGCCTACGGACGCCTGTGGGCACCCGTGGAGCCCAACGGCGCCCAGTGGGCCTTCGGGCGCGCTACCTCGAACGCCCCGGACCTGGCCGAAGCGAAGTTCGCCTACGACTCCCTGGCCCACCCCCTCAAGGGAGCGGGGCGCTCCTCGTACGCCATCGAGATGCAGCCGGCCGTCTCCGAGGCCTACGGTCGGATGCTCAAGCGCGTGACCTTCGCCCTCGATAAAGCCTGGATTTTCGCTATTTTTGCGGGCTTCGGCTGCGGAATCGGCTACATCGCGACCCTGCGTGTCATGACGGATGAGCTGACGCTCCTCTTCTTCCTTCTCTACGCCGTCATGGCGCTGAGTGGCTACATCGTGACGTTCGTGCAGATCGCGCTCTTTAATCGGGTCCTTCCGCGCGGGGTGCGCCTGACCTTCAGGATCCTGCGCAAGCGCTTCCCGGACCTGGGGAGCTCCGTCATGGACTTCATTCGCATGATTGTGCTGGCGGGGCTCATCCTCTTCGGGCTGATGGCGCTCACCCGCTGATCGCTGTCGCCGCGCAGTTTCAGTGATGATGACGAGGAATCCGCATATCCTGACCAGCGAAAAAGTGTCCAACTGGACAGTACACAGTTGCTTTGTAAGGCGCGAAAAATTAACGTACAGCACTATTGTGAGGGCGTGACCTATCAGCCCTTGCAATTCGATGCCGCACCCCGGCCCTACCGCCTGGGGAACGACCAGCTGCGCCGCTACAACCGCGTGCGCGCCGGTCAGCGAACGCAGGGTCACATCAACATCGCCATCGGCATCGTCACCGGCTTCCTCATCGTCTCTGTCAGCGCCATCGTCGCCGTCGTCGAGCTCTCCTCCATGCCCGACACGATCCTCGAAACGCTCGCCGGCCTCGCCCTGACCCTCATCCTCGGAGGAGGGCTCATCCTCCTCGCACTCCTCGCCGCACTCCTCATCGTGGCCCGCCGCTGGCGCAGCGAATGGAACGGTAACGAAGACCTCGTCATCTTCTCCGAGTCCCACGCAGCCCTGCACGCCGCCCGCC
>CAUTGT010000115.1:0-4878 GCA_963537735.1 uncultured Actinomycetaceae bacterium
TGGAGGGGCGCACGGGGCCGGTGATCCGTGACCTGGAGGAGCAGATGCGCCAGGCTTCCATGGAGCTGAACTTTGAGCGCGCGGCGAAGCTGCGCGACGATGTCTTGGCGTTGCGCACAGTGCTGGAGCGCAATGCGGTTGTGCTCGACGATGGGTCGGACGCAGACGTGTTTTCGCTTGTGAGCGATGACTTGGATGCCGCAGTGCACGTTTTCCACGTGCGCGGCGGGCGCATTCGAGGCACGCGCGGCTGGGTGATCGAGCGCGTCGACGGCGCGGACGATGCGGCGCTGATGGCTCGCCTCCTCGAGCAGGTGTATGCGTCGGCGTCGCCGGACGAGGCCGGGGCTGGGAAAGCGGCCAAGGTAGCGGCCGTGAGCGTGGACGACGTTGCGCACACGCCGACCTCGGCGATCCCTCGCGAGGTGCTCGTCTCCGTCGAACCGGAGGAGAGGGAGACCATCGCGCGCTGGCTGGCCGAGATGCGGGGCGCGTCCGTGTCGGTGCACGTGCCCAAGCGCGGCCCGAAGGCCCAGATCATGGACACTGTCACGGAGAACGCTCGGCAGGCCCTCGCCCTGCACCGCACGAAGCGCGCGGGAGACATCACGGCGCGTTCGAAGGCACTCGAGCAACTGGCCGAGAACCTCGATCTGCCCGGCGCGCCGCTGCGCATCGAGTGCTACGACGTCTCGCACACGGGCGGGGAGAATCAGGTTGCCTCGATGGTGGTCTTCGAGGACGGTATGCCGCGCAAGGACGCGTACCGCACCTACAACATCCGTGGCGAGGACGGCAACGGTACTCCCGACGACACGAGCGCGATGAACGAGGTGCTCACCCGACGCTTCTCGCGGCTCCTCGCCGAGGAGGCCGGCGTCGACGGAGAGGACGAGGATGGCGTTGCCTACGCCTCGGGCCCGATCGACGCGATGACGGGACGTCCCAAGCGATTCTCCTACCGGCCGGACCTGGTCGTCGTGGATGGCGGCCTGCCCCAGGTGAACGCCGCACGCGCCGCCCTCGATGCGGTGGGCGCGGACGTGCCCGTCGTGGGCCTGGCTAAGCGCCTCGAAGAGGTGTGGATCCCCGGCGATGAGTTCCCACTGATCCTGCCGCGTACGTCGGAGGCTCTCTACCTCCTCCAGTACCTGCGCGACGAGTCCCACCGCTTCGCGATCACGAAGCACCGCAAGCGCAGGTCGAAGGCTCAGCGCCACTCGGTTCTCGACTCCATCCCAGGGCTTGGACCTACGCGCCAGGCCGCGCTGCTTAAGCATTTCGGCTCCGTCAAGCGGATTCGGGAAGCTACGCCCGAGCAGATCGCCGAGGTCAAGGGCGTGGGAGCGAGCCTTGCACAGACGATCCACGATAGGCTAGCGACATCGTCGAGGGAGGATACACCATGACAACGACGCTTCCCGTGCCACTGCCGGCACGCGTGCTGCTGCTGGGATCGGGCGAACTCGGTAAGGAAGTCGTGATCGCCCTGCAACGCTACGGATGCACGGTGATCGCCTGCGATTCCTACGCCAACGCTCCCGCCATGCAGGTTGCGGACGAGTTCCGCGTCTTCGACATGAGCGACCCGCAGGCTCTACGTGAGGTGCTCGACGCCGTCGACGTCGACCTCATCGTCCCCGAGGTTGAGGCAATTGCGACTGACGAGCTGAGTGCCTACGAGGAGCGCGGCGTGCGCGTCGTGCCCAACGCCTTCGCCGTCCAGGCGACGATGGACCGTCAGCGCATCCGCAACCTTGCCGCGTCCCTGCCCGGCGTGCGCACCTCCGCCTTCCGCTTCGCGCGCAGCGAGGCCGAGCTGGCCGCAGCCCTCGACGAGGTCGGCTACCCCGCCTTCGTCAAGCCCACGATGTCCTCCTCGGGGCACGGTCAGTCCCGCGTGACGGGACCCGAGCAGGCCGCATCCGCCTGGGCCCACGCCGAAGAAGACGCGCGTGCGACGACCGGCGTCGTCATCGTTGAAGAGGGTGTTGACTTCGACTACGAGATCACCCTGCTCACCGTGCGCTCCTGGGACGCCGCTTCCGGAACTGTCACGACGAGCTTCTGCGCTCCGATCGGGCACCGTCAGGAGGGCGGCGACTACGTCGAATCCTGGCAGCCCATGGCCATGAGCGAGGCCGCCCTCGAGGGCGCGCGACAGATGGCCAAGGCCGTCACCGACGCTCTGGCGCAGGCCGGAAACGGCCCGTGCCTCGGCATCTTCGGCGTCGAGTTCTTCGTGCGTGGCGACGAGGTCTGGTTCTCCGAGCTCTCGCCGCGCCCCCACGACACCGGCATGGTGACGATGGTGACCCAGGCACAGTCCGAGTTCGAGCTGCACGCACGCGCGATCCTGGGACTGCCCGTCTCCACGGCCCAGTCCGCGCCGGGCGCCTCGGCGGTCGTCAAGTCGACGAGCGCCGTCGATACCCCCGTCTACAACGGCGTCGCCCGGGCCCTCGAATCCGCCGACATCGTGCGCATCTTCGGCAAGCCGGTGAGCCGCGCCGGCAGGCGCGTCGGCGTCGTCGCCACCACGGCGAGCACGCCGAAGGAAGCGCGGGTCATCGCCCGCAGAGCCGCCGCCGGTATCACGATCGACGAGGCCCCCGCACCTTCCGCCTAACAGCTCCCACGACCCCACCCAGCCACGCCCTGAGGAGGACGCCATGCCCGACCACACACCTACGGACGCTCACGACGCAGACGAGGCCCCGGCCTCGGCAATGAACGAGGAGAACCCTCCAACGGTCCCCGAGGGCATCGCCGTGCGTGACATGATGCGTGTCAAGTACGAACCGCGCGCTTCCAACGAGGTGCTTATCATCACCGGCTACTCGGGAGCGGGTCGCACCGGCGCCGCCCGCGCGCTCGAAGACCTTGACTGGTACGTTGTCGACAACCTGCCGCCGACGATGCTGCCCGCACTCGTCGGCATGATGTCGAACGATCCCGCTGCGGGCGTGCACCGCCTGGCCGTCGGCGTGGACGTGCGCTCGCGTACCTTCTTCCGCACGCTTGACGCCACGCTCGAGCAGCTCAAGGGCGCGGGCATCGCCTACCGCGTCATCTTCCTCGAGGCCAGCCCCGAAACTCTGGTGCGTCGCTACGAATCCAACCGCCGCCCGCATCCCCTCCAGGGCGCCGGTACCCTCATGGACGGCATCAAGGCCGAGATGCGCCTGCTCGCACCCCTGCGTCGCGCGGCAGACGAGGTCATCGACACCTCCACGATGAGTGTCCACGATCTGACGAGGCGCATCCGCGACATCGTGGCAGGGGAGGAGCGCCCCCTGCAGGTCACCGTCGAATCCTTCGGCTTCAAGCACGGCCTGCCGCTCGACGCCGATCACGTCGTTGACGTGCGTTTCCTCAAGAACCCGTACTGGGTGGACGAGCTGCGACACCTCACGGGCAAGGATCAGGCCGTGGCCGACTACGTGCTCTCCCAGCCGGGCGCGCGCGATTTTGCTCTCGGATATGCCGATCTTCTCGCCCCCATGCTCAGCGGCTATCTGGCAGAATTGAAGCCATTCGTCACGATTGCCGTCGGATGCACGGGCGGAAAGCACCGTTCCGTCGCGTCTTCCGAGGCCATCGCCGAACGCCTGCGCACACACGGATACACGGTTCGCGTCATGCACCGTGACATTGGGAGAGACTGATGCCCTATCTTGATGCAGCCGGCTGGGTTCAACGTGGAGAATCCGGCCAGAACATCGTCGCCCTCGGTGGCGGACACGGCTTGTCCGCGACCCTGCGGGCGCTGCGCCACATCACGCGCGCACTGACGGCCGTCGTGACCGTCGCCGACGACGGCGGCAGCTCCGGACGACTGCGCCAGGAGATGCCGATCCTGCCTCCCGGCGACCTGCGCATGGCGCTGGCCTCTCTCTGCGAGGAATCCGAGTGGGGCCTGACCTGGCGTGACGTCATGCAGCTGCGCCTCGATACGACCGGCCCGCTCAACGGGCATGCGCTCGGCAACCTGCTGATCTCCGGCCTGTGGCAGCTCCTCGATGATCCCGTCGAAGGCCTCGACTGGGTTGGTCGACTCCTCGGCGCGCAGGGTCGCGTCCTGCCCATGTCGTCGACGCCGATCGACATCGAGGCGGATATGAACGACGGCGGCCGCCGCTACGTCGTGTCCGGTCAATCCAAGGTCGCCGTCGCTCCCGGCACCGTCGAGCACGTGCGCATCACGCCCGAGGCCCCCGAGGTGCCCTCCGCGGTCACCGAGGCTATCTCAGAGGCCGACTGGGTGGTTCTGGGTCCCGGCTCTTGGTACACCTCCGTGATCCCGCACCTGCTGGTCCCAGAGATCAACCGCGCGCTTGCCACGACCGACGCCCACCGTGCACTCGTGCTCAACCTGGCGCGCCAGCGCGGCGAAACCGACCTGATGTCGACAGCCGACCATGTGCGCGTTCTGCGCGAGTACGCTCCCATGCTCAAGCTCGACGTCGTCGTCGCGGATCCGACGGCATGCGACGATATCGATGACCTGATCGTGGCCGCCGAGGAACTGGGTGCGCGCGTGCTGTTGCGGCAGGTCCGCACGGGTGATGGAGCCCCGCATCACGACCCGCTACGCCTCGCCGCGGCGCTGCGTGATGCATTTGACGGCTTCCTTGGTGAGGTCGGACAGCCTGAAACGTGGTTACCTTAGAACCTGTTGCCTGCTGACAAACGACATGACATATCTGGAGAAGCCGTGTCCCTGACATCTGACATGAAGGACGAGCTGGCGCGCGCCGTCGTCACGACGCCGTCCGAGGTCGCCGCCGAAGTGAGCGCGACGCTGCGTTTCGCGGGAGGCCTGCACCTCGTGGGCGGGCGCATCCTCGTCGAGGCCGAGCTTGACTCGCCCGTGGC
>CAUTGT010000116.1:0-4861 GCA_963537735.1 uncultured Actinomycetaceae bacterium
CACGAATGAGGCGATGGGGAGTAGTACTCCGCATCGCCTCTCGTGATGCGCGCCAGAGCCTGGGGCGCACGCTGACAGCGGTTTTTCTTATCTCGCTGCCGATTATCATCGCGATCGGCGCGATCACGTTCTGGGACGTGACGACCTCCCAGCGCTACCAGGCCGCGTCGTGGCTTGGCAACCGTTCTGACGTTCAGGCGGTCACCCTGCACCGCTCGTCGACACCCATCGGGCAAGACATCACCGCCGACGTCCTATCGAAGACGGCCTCGGATGAGGAAGTCACGGTTACCCCCAGCACCCTCACTGACTGGGTGCCGGCGGGGGACCAGTTGATCGCCGTCGATTCTCTCTATCAGCTTCGCCTTACGACGCAGGACGGAACGGGCTACACGGTTGACTCGGGTACCCAGACGGCCGCGCTCGATGCCCCGCGCGTGAATGCGGGTGGCAAGACCGGCCCCCTCGCAGCCAATCATGCCGTCATCTCCGACGATGTCGCTCGGGCACTCAAGGCCCAGGTGGGCGATACGCTCGCCCTGTCGCTGACCGTTGCCAAGAATCGCACTACTCAGGCGCTCACCGGAAGCGTCGTCATTGACGAGATTATTTCCGGCACGAATCGGGCGATCATCGGTGATGGCACGCTCGAGATCGATCGTCTCGCGGTGGCGGGGCGCACTCAGACTGCCTGGTATGTCACCGGCCCGACTCCGGTCACCTGGGACCACGTCCGCCAGATCAACCAGTCGGGATTCTCCGTCGTCTCGCGACAGGTTCTCGCTGACCCGCCGGATGCCTCGGCGATTCCCGCCCAGATCGCTCAGTATGAGGGGCCCCAAAGCACTCGGAGCACCAACCCCGCGCAGTACCTTCTCCTGGTGGCGGGCATCCTCCTCATCCTCACCGAGATGATCCTGCTCATCTCGCCGCTGTACACCGTCGCCCAGCGATCGGTTATGCGCACGGCAGCCATGATTGTTGCCAATGGCGGCGACCAGTCCGACGGTCGTCGTCTGACGATTGCTCACGGCCTCGTTATCGGTGTGTACTCGGGGCTTGTCTCCGCCGTGCTGTCTGCGTGCGGCATGGTGGGCATCGGCGTCTGGTCGGGCCTCGGTATCGGTATCGTGCCGTGGTGGCCGCTGGCACTGTCAGTGCTCCTGCCGATCCTGCTGTCTCTCATGGCGTCGGTGTCGCCGGCGCACACCTCGTCGCGCATCAACACCTCTGCGGTCATCGGCGGGCGCGTGTGGGAGCCCTCCCGCCTCGTGCGCCGTCGCATGATCTACCCCCTGGCGCTGCTGGCCGGACTCCCGCTGCTGGGTATCGCCGCCTGGCGCGGTTCGGTGCTCGCCCTCGTCGTTGGTGTCGCTCTGCTCGAGGCCGGCCTCATCGGGTCGATCCCCTACATCTTCACCCGCTGGCGTGCCCCCAATCGCCGCGCGTCGATGAGCATGCGCCTGGCGCTGCGCGACGCCGTGCGCAATGGCCATCGCACGTTCCCCGCCATGGCCTCGATCCTGACGACCGTGTTTGTCGCCTGCGGTCTTCTCATCACTCTGTCCTCGTCGAACGAGGCTGGCTGGAACTCGCGCCCGCACGCGGGACAGCGCGGGCAGGTCTTCCTCTCGACGGTCGATAAGACCGACTCTGTGACGCGCACCCGCAACCTGCTCCAGTCGGCCCAGCAGGTCGTCGACGCGGAGCGCACGGTCACCTCCAGCGCCATCATGAACGGCATGGCATGGAACAGCGGCCCGGGTGGCCCGGAGACCATGGTCGAGGCCGTCAACCCCACCGACAAGTCGACGCTCACGATGCGTGGCGACATGGGCACGATGGCGGAGATCGACGTCGCCTACATCGTCGATGACGGCACCTACCTGCGCGAGGCCGGATACCTCAACGAGGACGACATGGTCCGCGCGATCGCCACCCTGAACGCCGGTGGCGTCCTCGTACCCGATCCGAAGCTGATTAACGGTGCTGGCCAGGCCGACCTGCGCAGCCTCGATATGTCGGCGATCGCTGCCGCGAAGGCCGCCGGCGCCTCCGATGATGACCTGCCGGACGCCCTCGTGCAGAGGACGATGACCTTCCCGGCCTCGCCCCTCACGCGTATCAACGTCATGGTGTTGTCCCCGCAGGCCTCCGAAGCCCTCGGCCTGCGCGCCGTGCCGCTCGGCGAGCTCCTCACCGTCGAGAAGCCGGTGAACCCGGTGGACGCTCCCTCCTTCCAGACGACGATTGCGCGCCAGGTCCCCGGCGCATCCGCCCAGGTGATCGCCCCGACGATGCGATCGCTGGTCCTGCCCTACGTTGCCGCGCTGATCGCTGTTGTCGCGGCCGCGGCGACGGTTGCCCTCGTGGTGGCACTGTCCTCCTCGGATATGCGCCCGGACCTCGATACTCTCGATGCGATCGGCGCCGCCCCCACGATGCGCCGCCACGTCACGACCTGGCAGGGTGTGGTGCTCGCGCTCAACGCGATTCCGACGGCTGTGCTCTCCGGTCTCGTCGTGGGTGTGCTCGCCGTCATTACCTTCGCGAATTCGGGGATCTTCCCAACGCTGACGTCGACGCTGCGCCCCATCGTTCCCTGGGGAGCCCTGCTGGGCATGCTGATCGGCATGCCGATCCTGTGTGCCCTCGTCGCGATCATCCTGACGCCCCGCCACCAGAAGCGCATCCGCCGCATCAACTAGGCGGTCGCGATGAGTGAGCCCCCCGAAGAAGTCGTTATCCCCGCGGGTGCCCTCGCCTCGTCGGCCGTGCGCGTCGATACGTGGCTGTGGGCGACCCGCCAGCTCAAGTCACGGTCGCAGGCGACGGCCGCCGTGCGCGCCGGACACGTGCGTGTCAACGGTGAGCCCGTCAAGGCTGCCTACAAGGTGCGCGTCGGCGACGAGGTGCGCCTGCGCATCGAGGGCTTCGACCGGATCCTGGGGGTCAATTTACTGCTGAACAAGCGTGTGTCCTATCCGCAGGCGCGCACGGCCTACGACGATCGCACGCCCGAGCGTCCGCGCGTACACATCCCCGTCGCCATGCGTGAGAAGGGGAGCGGGCGCCCCACGAAGAAGGAACGGCGAGAGCTGGATCGGCTGCGCGGATACGACTCTCACGAGCACTACTGAGCGCCTGAACGAGGCCGTGGCGGGCGTCGGCGGGGATGCATCCCGTACGCCCGCTGGACGCGAATACACGCGGTCCCGCCGCCCATTCCGGGCGACGGGACCAGTATGTTCGATCAGAGTGCCTGGCTCACGCGTTCGGGAAGTACTCCGTGACCTCGACGCCGAACTTGTCGCCCCAGCTCGGATCGAAGGGCGTCGTGAATTCGACGGTCACCTTCTCGCCGTTCGTCATCGTCGCAGTCGCGACGTCATCGACGACGTGATCGGGGGTGCCGAGAACAAACTGCGAATCGTCGAACCAGATCTGCAGCGTCAGGTTGGTCGTCGGGTAGGCCGCGAGCTTGTCCTTCATCGTGTCGCTGGCGGGCGAGATGTCGACGGTGCAGTGCACCGTGGTCTGAGCGTCGTCAAGAGCGCAGGTGGGGTCCACCTTGAATGCATCCTTGCCGCTGTGGGTCTTCAGCAGCTCGACGGTCTCGACGCGATCCTTGCACTCCTTCTTCACAGCTTCCTGAGACGCCGAGGACATCCCCTTGTAGTCGGAGAAGAGCTCGTCGATCTTGTCGACGTTGTCCGGGGTCACCTGCTTGCACCACGCCGGGGCGGCGAGTGCAGCCGTCTGTTCCTCGATCAACTGGATCTCAGCCTGCATGTCCTTCTGCGCCTTCGTCTTCTGGACAGCGAAGGTGAACAGGGTGGTCGTCGCGATGACGAGGACGAGGAGGACGACGAGCGCGACGCGGTTGTAGATCGACAGTCCCTTGCTCTTCGGGGCCTTGGTCGCGACCGTCACGGGAGCCGGGGTGGCCTCGGGCGTGGGGATGTTGTTGTCACTCACTTGGCGGCCTCCTGCGCTTCCTGAAGCTCCTGTTGAACGGTGCTGAGCTCTTCCTGGGTCTCGGTCAGGTCCTTGCTCTTCAGGGAGTAGATGCCGGCGGCCATGAGGGTCGTGATGGCGAAAAGGACGACGAGGACCGACGTAATAACGGCGATCGCGATCTGGCCGCCCGTCGCGCGCGGGCGCGGGGCAGTCAGCGGAGTGAACGTCGGCATGGCCGCCGCGACCGCGGGGCTCGTACCAGCCGGCATCTGACCGGCGGGAGGAATGGGGGCGGCAGCCGCTTCTTCAGGCATGCCGGGGGTGGGGGTGCTCACGGGGAGACTCCTTTCACTGTGTCTCCCCAATTCTATGCGAGTTGAAAAAATTGGAATTGGTGCGGTGACGGGATTCACCGCCTATCACAGGTTGGAGGGCCACCAGCTGGTCATCGTCGCGCCGCACTCGGTCTTGTCGGACATCCCAGGATCGTAAGGAATTGACAGCGTAAAAGTGGCGGGCGACCCGGGCGTCAACGTGATCGTCGTCGTGCCCTGGTACGGCGAGCTGGGGCTAGGGTTCTTCCCCTTGTCCGCGGTAAACCCGTTGATCTCCACGTCGAGCGTGCCCAGCGAGGCGATCAGGGAAGAGTCCTTGAGCGTGAGCGTGCCGTTCACCGTGGTCGTCACCTGATCGGTCGTGCATTCGCCCACCGCGATGGTGAAGTCCGCGTCCTTGTTGGAGCGGTGGACCTGAGCAAGGGTCTCCTTCGCCGGGCACTGTTCGTGGATCGCGTCCTTGGTGGCCTGGGTTGCCGAATCGTATGTCTTGAGGGCGTCTCGAATCGATGCGGCGGATTCGCGCGTGATCGAATCACACCAGCTCTCGGCATCCTTGCGCACGG
>CAUTGT010000117.1:0-4834 GCA_963537735.1 uncultured Actinomycetaceae bacterium
CGATCAGCGACAACACGAACCCGGATCTGCATCCGGTTCCTACGCTGACACCGGGCGCTCACGTCACCCCCCAGTCCGGCGCCCAGAGCGGCGCCCAGTCGGGGGAGTGATCGCATGCGTTCTCGGTGGGTGATGGCAGCCACCGCCGCCTGCGCCTCTCTGGTTCTGGCGGCGTGTATTCCGGGGCTGTCGGATGACGCTGGCCTGTATTTTGGGCGCAATGACGGGAGTGAGGCTGTCTCGGAGCGTCAGACTGTGGAGGTTTACATCCGTGATACTGCACCTCGGTATGCGGGCATCATTGAGGACGTTGCACGCGAAGCCGGTGGTGTTCTTGGGGTTGATGGCGATTCTCGATATGGTGGTTGCGCGACGCGGGATGAGACAGAGGTCGATATCGCTTGGGCGTACTTGTATGTCGCATTAATCGACTATGACGACCTGCGTCGGATCGTCTGGGAGGGGGCGCAGCGCAACGGTTTTGCATACTCAGCAACACCGGACTACAGCGGAAAGTACAATAGCCGAAGTGTTGCCGTCGGGGACGAGGGCGGGACTCTTGTCGCTTTTACCCATCTTGAGGGCAAGGGCTTCATCAACATTAGCTTTCATTCGGGGTGCATGCTTCCAACTCATACCTATGATTTGGATACCCCGTACAAGCAATTGCCACTTCCTTCTGTTGAAGAAATGTTCCCGAACCTCAGGATTGTTGATGCTTTTGACGAAAACTCCAATCTGAACCCGGAGTTGAGTTCGCAGTCGGGGCCCCAGAGCGGCGCCCAGTCGGGCTCGTAACCCCCCGCCCCAGCCTCGTTGGGAGGCGAAGAAACGGCACGGGCGGCGAGGCGCGGACCAACCGCGCACCCGCCGCCCCAACCGGTGAAGCTCAGGCCTCCCAGCGCGCCAGGCGCTCGGACAGGCCGACGTAGGTCGCGGGGGTCAGCGCGAGGAGGCGTTCCTCCACCTCGGCCGGCAGACCCAGGCCTGCGATGAACTCACGCATGTCTTCCGCGCCCACCTCGTGGCCGCGCGTCAGCTCCTTGAGGCGCTCGTACGGGTTCGCCATGCCGGTCGCGCCCGCGATCGCGGCGGCGCGCATCGCCTGCTGGACGGCCTCGCCGAGCACCGCCCAATTCGCATCCAGGTCGGCCGCCATACGCGCCGCGTTGATCTCGATACCGTCCAGGCCGCGCACCAGGTTGTCGTAGGCCAGCACCGCGTGACCGAACGCGACGCCCACGTTGCGCTGCGTCGTCGAATCCGTCAGGTCGCGCTGCATGCGGCTGGTCACCAGCGTCGACGCCAGCGAATCCAGCAGCGCGTTCGACACCTCCAGGTTCGCCTCCGCGTTCTCGAAGCGGATTGGGTTGACCTTGTGCGGCATCGTCGACGAGCCCGTCGAGCCCTGCGCCGCCAGGTTCTGGTGGAAGTAATCCATCGAAATGTAGGTCCACGCGTCCGTCGCCAGGTTGTGGGCGATGCGGCCCGCGCGCGCCACGTCCGCGTACAGCTCGGCCTGCCAGTCGTGCGACTCGATCTGCGTGGTCAGCGGGTTCCACGTCAGGCCTAGGCCCTCCACGAAGGAGCGAGCCAGCGTCGGCCAATCCGCGCCCGGCACCGACACGACGTGCGCGGCCCACGTGCCCGTCGCGCCGTTGATCTTGCCCAGGTACTCCGTGGCCTCGACGCGCTTGATCTGGCGGGACAGACGGTGCGCGAACACAGCCATCTCCTTGCCGACCGTCACGGGGGTCGCCGGCTGGCCGTGCGTGTGTGCCAGCATCGGGACGGCCGCCCCGGCCTCGGCGAGGCCGCGCAGGCGATCCAAGAGCGCGCGGATCGCGGGCAGCCACACCTGCTCGGTCGCCGCCTTGATCGTCAGCGCGTATGCCAGGTTGTTGATGTCCTCGGAGGTGCAGAAGATGTGGACGACCTCGCGCAGGGACGGCAGATTCGTGCCCGCGCCCAGCTTGTCGGAGGCAGCCTCCAGGTATTCGCCAATCAGGTATTCGACGGCCTTGACATCGTGGCGGGTAACCGCCTCGAACTCGCCCAGGCGCTTGATGTGGTCGGCTCCGAAGTCGCGCGTGAGGGCGCGCAGGTAGTCGCGCTCGGCGTCGGTCAGCTCGGGCGCGCCCGGCAGGACCGAGTTGTCGAGCAGGAAAATCAGCCACTCGATCTCGACGTGCACGCGCGCGCGGTTCAGGCCCGCCTCGGACAGGTAGTTCGCCAGGGGCGCGGCGACCGCGCGGTAGCGGCCGTCCAGCGGGCTGAGCGGTTCACCCCCGCCCGCCAGGTCCGAATAGCCGTGGGCAGTGGAGAACAGTGTCATCGTGTCGCTCATACCCCTATCTTCCCAGAACGAGGGGACATCGGGATGCAGAGTCCGCTCGGCGGTTCGTGGCGTGGGTAACGAACGAGGCCGGGGCTACTCAGGGGTTTAACCGGTAAGCCTGAAGATCCTCGGGCGTAATTTGCTCCGATGGCACAAGCTGATAGTGTTCCTCGCGCCTAATTCGAAGCTCGCCGTCCTGAAGAGCAAGCTCGAACAATGCAATCAAGCCGTCATCCGCAAACTGAGCAGCAATCGGACGTGCGATCATGGACGGCCACCTGTCAGCGCACACAGCGAGGTCTTGCTCTGCCTGTGTCACGCCAATTTCATCCTTGCCGCCCTTTGCCTGTACCGGCAAAATGTACTGCCTGCCACCACCGTCGACGCCAACATAGACCTCATCAATTTCCACTTGCCCGATACCCGGCGCTGTTGTGCGCAAGTGGTTCTGGAGGGAGTAGGTGGTGATTCCCAAGAAGACATCAACGAGCCGGTTGTAACGAACCAAGGCGAGCAGAGCCTGCTCATCACCGAGAGCAGAGGATCGAATAATCTGCGGAGTGGCGTCCGGAATTTTGATGCGGGCGAGAGAAGGATTCGGAATGATTCGAACCTGTTGTTTCACGAGCTCGAACTGGTACTCAGCTCGACCTTTTCCTCGGATAATCCACTGCATACCTTCTGGAGCCACTGCGCGTATGCTTTCAGGAAGCGTGCGGCGATAGCGGAAAGCATAGATGAGATCTCCGAGGTTTTTAGGTGCTCGAACACCAAGTTCGTCCGCTGCCTCTAGGAGCTCATCCCTCTTCCAGATTGATGTTCTGCCATCCTGGAAGTGTTTGAAGAAGATCCGTTCCAAGATGAGTGAATACAGATCAGATGAGGCTTCTTTGACCATCAGCTATTTCCTATCACGTTGTGGGATGACACGTTCTTCGATCCCGTAGTACTTTTCTGCTTCACTGGCGTTCATTGAGAGAAGCGCCGGGTTACCGAGTTCGATGGTCTTGCCGCGAGTAGGCGTGATGTTGTCTGCCTTCAGTAGGGCTGAACCAATGGCCCGCCCGAGGCGAGCCGGAACTGAATTTCCGATCTCGCGGAATCCATTCCACTTCGTGACGTGGAATCGGAACCAATCGGGGTAACCGTGAAGGCGCGCCGCTTCTCGGACGGTAATGACGCGGGGATATGTCGGGTGGATCGGACGCGGCGCGGTAAAAGCGCCTCGATCAGATGCAGTTCCTGCGCGTAGCGTGTTGCAGATTCCTTCGGGGTTTAGTCGAAGGAAACGTGAGACGGGCTCAACATCACCCGGTGTCGTCGCATCGAAACGTTCAATTGATGTACTTGTGTGGTTCGTCCGATTCGACGAGGTCAACACGGACCGGTCAAAGCGGCGAGGGTGCGAGAAATCGTCCGCAGCAGTTGTTATACCGCGCAGCTCTGCCGCGTAGTCCGAAGGTGTGCCGTAAACGACGTCGGATGCGGTGTCTCCTTCAAGGAGCTCGTTGATCGAGTGAGCGTCGGGAATATCCGAGAGTGCGTCATTGACGGAGGGACCAAAGGGCAGCAAAGGATCACTCGGGAGAGGCTTGTTTCGAATAGGTCGAGGTGTGAAAAGTGGTTCTGGATAGTGCGGTAGAGGCACGTCCTCGCGGGCGCCCAAAAGGATGAGGCGCTTACGAGATTGTGGCGTACCGTAGTCCGCCGCCTGCAAAACGCGATAAGGGGTGAGTACCTGATACCCCCCATCAGACAGAAGATCGATAACTTCTGTGAGCAGTTGACGGTGCTTGCCGACAGTCAGACCCGCGACGTTTTCCATGAGGAAATGGCGGGGCTGCAGTTCGAGAACCAAACGTACATATTCTTTCAACAGTGCGTTTCGAGGATCATCGATAGCGCGGCGGCCGATGAGGGATATCCCTTGGCACGGTGGGCCTCCGGCAACCAGAGCAATCTCCCTGTCTCCGATCTCGGATTTGCTGCGAATCTCAGCGCCGGTGATACCTGTAACATCTCGAGCGAAGGTCTTTCCATACGGGAAGTTGTACTCGTGGACCGCTGCGTGAATGGGATCGTACTCGACTGCGGCTGCGATTTCGTATCCGGCTTGTTCGAGGCCGAGAGATAGTCCTCCTGCTCCTGCGAAGAGGTCTACGGCGAGCGGTCGTGTGTAGTCGAGTGGCATGCTCCGATGCTACAACGGTGCACCTTCATCAGCGGTTCAGGTCGCTATCGCGTTGTTCATCTTCGGTGAACGAGGGGGCTGTTTTCATGCAAGGCTTCTACGTGGATGTCTGGGTGTGTCGTCCACAGGGGTGGGTTGCGTCGGGCGGTTATCCACAGGGAGCGGCGTGCGGCTGGTCGTAGGGGAGTGAGGCGGCGTAGTGTGCGAGGACAAGCAATGACTCTTCCAACGACGGGAGACACCATGATCCTCGATCCGACCAGCCCAGGCCTGTCCCTCCAAGCCGCCCAGGGCCTCGTCGACGG
>CAUTGT010000118.1:0-4832 GCA_963537735.1 uncultured Actinomycetaceae bacterium
ACGGGGCCGCCCTCCCAGCCGGGAGGGCGGCCCCGTGCGTCCCAGCCGCAACCACAATTGACATGCGACTGGTCACAGTCGACTTTTCGTTGGAATCACGCAGTTTGTAAAGTAACCCTCCGAGCCTGTCAATCCCGGGAACAAGCGCCACTTTTGGTAGAATCTACAAGGTTAAACATCTATTTTCGCGCACTGCGAGGGGAGCCACGTGGCTGACAACGAGAAGACCGCCGAAGGCGAGCAGTCCTACGGCGCATCGGACATCACCGTCCTCGAGGGCCTGGAAGCTGTCCGCAAGCGCCCGGGCATGTACATCGGATCTACCGGCGAACGCGGCCTGCACCACCTGGTGTACGAGGTCGTCGACAACTCCGTGGACGAAGCCCTGGCCGGCTATGCCGACCACATCGAGGTTACGATCCAGCAAGACGGCGGCATCAAGGTCGTCGACAACGGTCGAGGCATCCCGGTCGACGAGCACCCCACCGAGCACAAGCCCACCGTCGAGGTCGTCATGACGATCCTCCACGCCGGCGGCAAGTTCGGCGGCGGCGGCTACGCCGTCTCGGGCGGCCTGCACGGCGTCGGCATCTCCGTCGTCAACGCCCTGTCCACCCGCGTGAACACCGAGATCCGCCGCCAGGGCTACGTGTGGCGCATGTCGTTCGCCAACGGCGGCACCCCCATCACCCCCCTCGAGCGCGGCGAAGAAACCAACGAAACCGGCACCACCCAGGTCTTCTACCCGGACCCGGAGATCTTCGAGACCGTCGAATTCGACTTCGAGACCCTGCGTCAGCGCTTCCAGCAGATGGCCTTCCTCAACAAGGGCCTGCGCATCACCCTGACCGACGAGCGCGAGTTCGCCACCGACGAAGGCGACGAGATCGCTGGCGGCGAGGAGGCCTCGGACAAGAAGACCAAGGGCCACCGCACCGTCTCCTACTGCTACGAGCACGGCCTGCGCGATTACGTCGAGTACCTCGACTCCGCCAAGAAGTCCGACACGATCAACAACGAGATCATCGACTTCGAAGCCGAAAACGACGAAGGCACCATGAGCGTGGAAATCGCCATGCAGTGGACCACCGCCTACTCCTCGTCCGTCCACACCTTCGCCAACACCATCAACACGACCGAAGGCGGCATGCACGAGGAGGGCTTCCGCACCGCGCTGACCTCCCTCGTCAACCGCTACGGCCGCGACAAGGGCATCATCCGCGACAAGGACGACAACCTCACCGGTGACGACGTCCGCGAAGGCCTGACCGCCGTCATCTCGATCAAGCTCACTGAGCCCCAGTTCGAAGGCCAGACGAAGACCAAGCTCGGCAACACCGAGGCCCGCACCTTCGTCGCCCAGCAGGTCTACTCCAAGCTCACCGACTGGTTCGACGCCCACCCCGCCGACGCCAAGGCCATCATTGCCAAGGGCCAGGCCGCACAGGCCGCCCGCGTCGCCGCCCGTAAGGCCCGCGAGGCCACGCGCCGCAAGGGCGTCCTCGAGTCCGCCTCCATGCCCGGCAAGCTGCGCGACTGCTCCTCGCGCACGCCGTCCGAGTGCGAAATCTTCATCGTCGAGGGCGACTCCGCAGGCGGCTCCGCCGTCGGCGGCCGCGACCCCGAGCGTCAGGCCATCCTGCCGATCCGCGGCAAGATCCTCAACGTCGAAAAGGCGCGCCTCGACCGGGCCCTGTCCTCGGACACGATCCGCTCCCTCATCACCGCCTTTGGCACCGGCATCGGCGAAGACTTCGACATCTCAAAGCTGCGCTACGGCAAGATCGTCATCATGGCGGACGCCGACGTCGACGGCCAGCACATCGCCACGCTGCTGCTGACCCTCCTCTTCCGCTACATGCGACCCCTCATCGAAGACGGCCACGTCTTCATCGCCATGCCCCCGCTGTACCGCATCAAGTGGACCAACGCCGAGCACGAATTCGCATACTCCGATAAGGAGCGCGACGAACTGCTCGCCGCCGGCGCCGCCGCGAACCGCCGCCTGCCCAAGGAAGGCGGCATCCAGCGCTACAAGGGTCTGGGCGAGATGAACGACCACGAACTGTGGGAGACCACCATGGATCCGGAGCGCCGAATCCTCAAGCAGGTCACCCTCGACGAGGCCGCAGACGCCGACGAGACCTTCACGATCCTCATGGGCGACGACGTCGACCGACGCCGCACGTTCATTCAGCGCAACGCCTCCGACGTGCGCTTCCTCGACATCTGACATAACCCGCGACCAGCCCAGCCCCGGCCTCGTGCCGGGTGGGCCTGATCGAGCAGAAACAACGTAAGGAACACTTGTGAGCGACGAGCAGACTACCGACGCGCGGCACATCTCGGACACCGAGCGAATCCGCCAGGTCGACCTGCAAAAGGAGATGCAGCGCTCCTACCTCGACTACGCCATGAGCGTCATCGTCGGGCGCGCCCTGCCCGACGTGCGCGACGGCCTCAAGCCCGTCCACCGTCGCGTCCTGTACGCCATGTACGACGGCGGATACCGTCCCACCTCCTCGTTCTCCAAGTCCTCCCGCGTCGTCGGCGAGGTCATGGGTAACTACCACCCCCACGGCGACGCCGCGATCTACGACGCCCTCGCGCGCCTCGTGCAGCCCTGGTCGCTGCGCTACCCCCTCGTCGCCGGCCAGGGTAACTTCGGTACCCCCGGCAATTTGGGTCCCGCCGCACCCCGTTACACCGAGTGCAAGATGGCTCCCCTGGCCATGGAGATGGTCCGCGACATCGACGAAGAATGCGTCGATTTCCAGGACAACTACGACGGCCGCAACCAGGAACCCACCATCCTGCCCGCGCGCTTCCCGAACCTGCTGGCCAACGGCTCCGAAGGCATCGCTGTCGGCATGGCCACCCGCATCCCGCCGCACAACCTGCGCGAACTTGCGCGCGGCGTCGAATGGGCCCTCGAGCACCCCGAGGCCTCCCGCGAGGAACTCCTCGAAGCGCTCATCAAGCTGATCCCCGGACCCGACTTCCCCACCGGCGCCACCATCCTGGGCCACAAGGGCATCGAAGACGCGTACCGCACCGGCCGCGGCTCCATCACGCAGCGCGCCGTTGTTAACGTCGAGGAAATCCAGGGCCGCCAGTGCCTCGTCGTCACCGAGCTGCCCTACCAGGTCAACCCCGACAACCTGGCCGACAAGATCGCCCAGCTCGTGCGCGACGGAGCGATCGGCGGCATCGCCGATATCCGCGACGAGACCTCCGGCCGTACCGGCCAGCGCCTCGTCATCGTCCTCAAGCGCGACGCCGTCGCCAAGGTCGTCCTCAACAACCTCTACAAGCGCACCAGCCTGCAGGAGAACTTCTCCGCCAACATGCTCGCGCTCGTCGACGGCGTGCCCCGCACCCTGTCGATCGACGGCTTCATCCGCCACTGGATCAACCACCAGATCGACGTCATCGTGCGCCGCACGAAGTTCCGCCTGCGCAAGGCCCTCGAGCGCCTGCACATCCTCGAAGGCTACCTGAAGGCCCTCGACGCCCTCGACGAGGTCATCGCCCTCATCCGCCGTTCCCCCACGGTTGACGAGGCTCGCGCCGGCCTTATCGAGCTGCTCGACGTGGACGCCGTCCAGGCCGACGCCATCCTGGCCCTCCAGCTGCGCCGCCTGGCCGCCCTCGAGCGCCAAAAGATCATGGACGAGCACGCCGAACTCAAGGCCCGCGTCGACGACCTCAACGACATCCTCGCCAAGCCCGAGCGTCAGCGCGCCATCATCTCCGCCGAACTCGGCGAGATCGTCGATAAGTTCGGCGACGAGCGTCGCACCCGCATCCTCCCCTTCGACGGGGAAATGTCGATGGAAGACCTCATCCCCGAAGAGGACGTCGTCGTCACCATCACCCGCGACGGCTTCGCCAAGCGCACCCGCACGGACAACTACCGCTCGCAGAAGCGCGGCGGCAAGGGCGTGCGCGGCACCCAGCTGCGCGGCGACGACGTGGTCGAACACTTCTTCGTCACAACCACGCACAACTGGCTGCTCTTCTTCACCAACCTCGGCCGCGTCTACCGCGCCAAGGCCTACGAGATCCCCGAAGGCGGTCGCGACGCCAAGGGCCAGCACGTCGCCAACCTGCTGGCCTTCCAGCCCGACGAGCACATCGCACAGGTCCTCGCGATCCGCACCTATGAGGACGCGGACTTCCTGGTCCTGGCCACCAAGCGCGGCCTCGTCAAGAAGACCCCGCTGAGCCTGTACAACTCGCCCCGCTCCGGCGGCATCATCGCCATCAACCTGCGCGAGGACGAGGACGGCAAGCCCGACGAGCTCGTGTCCGCACAGACCATCATGGCCGACGAGGATCTCATCCTCGTCTCCCGCGACGGCCAGGCCGTGCGCTTCACCGCCACCGACGAGCAGCTGCGCTCCATGGGCCGCTCCACGTCCGGCGTGCGCGGCATGAAGTTCCGCGGTGACGACGAACTGCTCAGCATGGAGGTGCCGCGTGAGAACACCGACCTGCTGATCGTCACCGAGTCCGGCTACGCCAAGCGCACCCCCGTCGACGAATACCCGACCAAGTCGCGCGGCACCCTCGGCGTGCGCGTCGGCAAGCTCGTCGACGAACGCGGCGGCCTCGTCGGCGCCCTCGTCGTGCGACCCGATGAGGACGTCATGGTCATCACCGAGTCCGGCAAGCTCGTCCAGGTCAACGCCTCCGACGTGCGACCCACCGCCCGCAACACCATGGGCGTCATCTTCGCCCGCCCGGACGACGGCGACCGCATCATCGCGATCACCCGCAACTCCGACTCGGGCGACGAGGACGAGACCGACGAGTCCGAGAACACCGAG
>CAUTGT010000119.1:0-4832 GCA_963537735.1 uncultured Actinomycetaceae bacterium
GCCTCGGACAGTAGAATCGACGCATGGCTGATTCCTTCGTGCACCTCCACAACCACTCCGAGTATTCGATGCTTGACGGAGCGGCGAAGACGAAAGCGATGGCGGAGGAGGCCGCCCGTCTCGGGCAGCCCGCGATCGGCCTGACGGATCACGGTTATCTTTTCGGCGCCTTCGACTTCTACACGAACTGCAAGAACGCGGGCGTCAAGCCGATCATTGGCCTGGAGGCGTACGTGACGCCGGGGACCTCGCGCTTCGACCGCCAGAAGGTCCTGTGGGGCGAGCCGTGGCAGCGCGCCGACGACGTGAGCGCCGGCGGCTCCTACAACCACCTGACCCTGGTCGCCTACAACACGACGGGCATGCACAACCTCTTCCGCCTGGGGTCCTACGCCTCGACGGACGGCCAGTTCGGCAAGTGGCCCCGCGCCGACAAGGAGCTGCTCAACCAGTTCCACGAGGGCCTCATCGTATTCACGGGCTGCCCCTCGGGCGCCGTGCAGACGCGTCTGCGCCTAGGGCAGTGGGACGAGGCCGTGGCTGAGGCCGCGGAGCTGCGCGACATTTTCGGCGCGGAGAACTTCTACGTCGAGGTTATGGACCACGGCATCGACATCGAGCGGCGCACCCACCAGCAGGTCCTCGAGATCGCCAAGCTCATGAACGCGCCCCTCGTGGCCACCAACGATGCGCACTACGTGAAGCGCGAGGACCGCAAGATTCAGGACGCGCTCCTGTGCATCAACTCGGGTTCGCGCATCAACGATCCCGACCGATTCAAGTTCGACGGCGACGGCTACTACATCCGCTCCTCGGACGAGATGCGCGCCCTGTGGAGCGAGCTGCCCAGCGCCTGTGACTCGACCCTCGAGATCGCCGAGCGCTGCGACGTGCACTTCACGACCACGAAGGAGGGCGCCAACTACATGCCCGACTTCCCGGTGCCCGAGGGTGAAGACAAGACCTCGTGGTTCATCAAGGAGGTTGAGCGAGGCCTGCGCGACCGCTTCCCGAACGGTATTCCGGACGACGTGCGCAAGCAGGCCCAGTACGAGGAAGACGTCATCATCAAGATGGGCTTCCCCGGTTACTTCCTCACCGTCGCCGACTACATTAACTGGGCGAAGTCCCAGGGCATCCGCGTGGGGCCGGGCCGTGGTTCGGGCGCGGGCTCGATGGTGGCCTACGCCCTGAAGATCACCGAGCTCAACCCCCTCGAGCACGGCCTGATCTTCGAGCGATTCCTCAACCCCGAACGAATCTCGATGCCCGACTTCGACGTCGACTTCGACGAACGCAGGCGCGACGAGGTCATCGCCTACGTCAAGCGCAAGTACGGCGAGGATCGCATCAGCCAGGTCGTCACCTACGGCACGATTAAGACCAAGCAGGCCCTGAAGGACTCCGCGCGTATCCTCGGCAAGGACTTCAAGGTCGGCGAGCAGCTCACCAAGGCGCTGCCCCCGGCGATCATGGGCAAGGACATCACGGTCCACGGTATCTTCGACGAGAAGGACAAGCGCTACGCCGAGGCCTCGGAGTTCCGTAAGTTCTACGAGGAGAACCCGGACACGCACGAGGTCGTCCAGTACGCGCTCGGCCTCGAGGGTCTGACGCGCCAGTGGGGCGTGCACGCGTGTGCGGTCATCATGAGCTCCCACACGCTCACAGACATCATCCCGATCATGAAGCGCCCGCAGGACGGCGCGATCATCACCCAGTTCGACTACCCGACGTGCGAGACGCTGGGCCTGCTGAAGATGGACTTCCTGGGCCTGCGTAACCTTACCGTCGTGTCCGACGCGCTCGAGAACATCGCGCTCAACGGCAAGCCGGACCCGGATCTGGACCACCTGACCTTTGATGACAAGAAGACCTACGAGCTGCTGGGACGAGGCGAGACCCTTGGCGTCTTCCAGCTGGATGGTGGCGGCATGCGCGACCTCCTCAAGCTCATGAAGCCCGACAACTTCGAAGACATCTCGGCTGTCGGCGCCCTGTACCGCCCCGGACCGATGGGCGCGAACTCGCACACGAACTACGCGCTGCGTAAGAACGGGCGTCAGGAGATCACGCCCATCCACCCGGAGCTGGCGGAGCCGCTCGAGGACATCCTGGGAACGACCTTCGGTCTGATCGTGTACCAGGAGCAGGTCATGCAGATCGCCCAGAAGCTGGCGGGCTACTCGCTGGGCCAGGCAGACATCCTGCGTAAGGCCATGGGTAAGAAGAAGAAGGAGGTCCTGGATCAGCAGTTCAAGGGCTTCCGCCAGGGCATGGTCGATAACGGCTACTCCGAGGAGTCGATCAAGGCCCTGTGGGACGTCGTCGTTCCCTTCTCCGCCTACGCCTTCAACAAGGCCCACTCGGCGGCCTACGGCCTCGTGTCCTACTGGACGGCCTTCCTCAAGGCGAACTACCCGACGGAGTACATGGCGGCCCTGCTGACTTCGACGAAGGACAACAAGGATCGTCGAGCCCTGTACCTGGCGGAGTGCCGCCACATGGACATCACGGTCCTGCCCCCGGACGTGAACGCGTCGATGGGTAACTTTGCGCCTGACGGCGAGGCGATCCGTTTCGGTCTGAACGCCATCCAGAACGTGGGTGGCCCGGTCGTCGATGCCATCGTGGAGACTCGCGCGCAGAAGGGGCGTTTTGCCTCGTTCCAGGACTTCCTGGACAAGGTGCCCCAGGTGGTGTGCAACAAGCGCACGATCCAGTCCCTCATCCGCGCCGGCGCTTTCGACTCGATGGGTCACACGCGCCGCGCCCTCCTCGCGCGCTGCGACGAGGCCGTGGACGCGATCATTGACGTCAAGCGCAACGAGGCGATCGGACAGTTCGACCTGTTCGGTGCTCTGGGCGAGGACGAGGACACGGGCTCGGGCCTGACGATCGACATTCCGGACCTGCCTGAGTTCGACCGTAAGACGAAGCTCGCGGCCGAGCGCGAGATGCTGGGCCTGTACGTCTCCGACCACCCGCTGCGCGGCGTGGAGGCGGCGCTGGCTCGCCACCAGGACTACGAGATCGCCCAGGTCGTCGGCTCCGACGGGGCGATGGCGGACCGCGTCGTGAAGATCGCTGGCCTCATTTCGGGCGTGACGACGAAGGTGACGAAGCAGGGCAACGCGTGGGCGATTGCGACGATCGAGGACCTGTCGGGTTCGGTGGATGTGCTCTTCTTCCCGCGCTCCTACGAGTCGATTCAGACCTACCTCGCGCAGGACATCATTGTCCAAATCGAGGGCAAGGTGAACGTGCGCGAGGAGGGTATGACCATCTACGGCCAGTCGATGACCCTCCTGGATCTGTCGGGCGGCGCGGACCTGCCCCTCGACCTGCGCCTGCCGGCCGCCAGGTGTACGCCCGAGCTGCTCACCGACCTGCGCGGCGTCCTTGAATCCTACCCGGGTGGCTCACCGGTACGCCTGCACCTCACGGAGCCGGGGCGCACGACGGTCGTCGAGCTGGATCCGAAGCTGCGCGTCGAACAGACGAGTGCCTTCTTCAGCCACATCAAGGCAGTCGTCGGCGCGGGCGGGGTCGTCCCCTCGTCCTAACATGATGCGAGCCGGGCCCCGGTAGGACTCGGCTCGCGTCGTCGACGGGCGTGCTTAGGAGGCGGATCCGACGATTGCGGCGGCTTTGCCCCAGGGGGCGTCGACCTCGACGAGGTCGCCGGCGCTCAGGTGATGGCCGCGGCGCGTCTCCACCTCGCCGTTGACGGTTACGTCGCCGGCCTGGATGAGTTCGCGGGCCTGTGCGCCGTCTTCCGCGAGGGAGGCGAGCTTGACGAATTGGCCGAGCTTGATCTCCCCGCGCACGGGGATCGTCGGTGTGCTCATAGTGAATCCTTTCGCTGGTGGAGAGCGCATCACGCGCGAGCGCGTGGATGAACAGTATCCTTGGGTAGAGACACACAGTATAAGGAGGAGCGGTGAGCGCTCACAACGACGATATCGACGCGGAGTTCCAGTCGCTGGTTGCATCGCTGGGATCGACGCCCGCCGCCGGCGACTCTCTGCCGTCCCTCGATCCGGACGACACTCCCGTTGACGAGTCCCTGCACCTGGAGGGTGGCCGCCTGTCGGTAGCCCTCGTGCTCGCCCCGATTTCCTACCCGGAGGCGCTGCACTCGCTGCTCGCGCTGACGGGTGTGCGCGAGTCGATCGTGCGTCTCAAGCCGTGGACCGCCGTGTGGCTGCGCGTCGAGACGACGCCGACGGACGAGGAGGAGCTCGACGCTCTGCTGACCGGCCAGCGTCCGATGCCCGACGCGGTGGATCGCGTCGCCCGTGCCGTCTCGAACCTGTCGAAGTACGGGGCGGTCGCCCTCATGAGCTGGCTCGTCGAGGGGGACGGCGTGGAGCCGGGTGTCTCGGGTCGTATCTCCGCCCAGCGTTACGTGAGCGGTGAGCCCGAGGAGACGATTCCTGCCGGCCTGCTGCTGGGGGCGATGCCCGCGGCGACGGAGGACCTCCTGCTGGGGCGTACGACGCCCGCCGACTACAAGGATTCCGTGTCGCCAGACGGCAGCTGCCAGGGTGGCGGCCCCTTCGGTTGGCTGCGACGCAAGCAATCATGACGATCCTCGAACTGCTGCCCGCGATCGACGTGACGGGCGGGCAGGCCGTGCGCCTGTCCTCCGGGTCGGTCGATGAGGGCTCCTGGGGCAGCCCGATCGACGTCGCCCGTTCCTTCTGCGAGGCCGGGGCCCGCTGGGTGCACCTTGTGGACCTGGACCTGGCGTTTGGTCGCGGCGAGAACTCTGAGCTGCTCGCCCGGGTGATCCGCGAGGTTCCCGTGCGCGTCGAGCTGTCGGGAGG
>CAUTGT010000120.1:0-4831 GCA_963537735.1 uncultured Actinomycetaceae bacterium
GGCCTCGTGTGCTTCGAAGAAGCCACGGACCTCGTCCATGACCGTCTCGAAGCGACGCGTCTTGTAGCCGGTCGACGACGTAATGGTGTTGCCGTGCATCGGATCCGTCATCCACGTGAGCGGACGACCGTCAAGCCGAGCAGCCTCCAGCAGCGGCGGAAGCGCCTCGCGGATGCGCTCCGCCCCCATGCGCGTAATGAACGACAGGCGCCCCTCCTCACCATCCGGGTTGAGGCGATCAATGAGGATGAGCATCTGATCCGGCGTGGTCGACGGGCCGAGCTTGACCCCAATCGGGTTGCGAACACGCGACAGCAGCTCGATGTGAGCGCCCTCCTCCTCGCGCGTCCTCTCCCCCGCCCACAGGAAGTGAGCGGACGTGTTGTAGGGCTCGCCCGTCCGCGAATCGATGCGCGTCATGGCTGACTCGTACTCGAGCAGCAGTGCCTCGTGGGACGAATACAGGTCGACGTCTCGAAGCGTCTCGAAGTCGACGCCCGCGGCACCCATGAACTTAATCGCTCTGTGGATGTCCTCCGCCAGCGACTCGTATCGCGCGTAGGCCGGGTTCGACATGAAACCCTGATTCCAGCGGTGCACCTGACGAAGGTCCGCGTAACCGCCCTTCGTAAAGGCGCGGATCAGGTTCAGCGTCGAGGCCGCGTGGTTGTACAGCGACAGCAGGCGCTGCGGGTCGGGCTCGCGGGCCTCGGGAGTGAACTCGAACGAGTTCACGGCGTCGCCGCGGTAGCTGGGCAGCGTGACGCCGCCACGCGTTTCCATGTCCGAGGACCGCGGCTTAGCGTACTGGCCGGCGATACGGCCGACCTTGATGACCGGCAGGGACGCGCCGTAGGTGAGCACGACCGCCATCTGCAGCAGCGTCTGGATCTTCAGGCGCACGTGATCAGCCGTCGCCTCGGCGAAGGTCTCGGCGCAGTCTCCACCCATCAGGACGAAGGCCTCGCCGCGGGCAGCCGCACCCATCCACGTGCGCAGATCGTCAACCTCCCCGGCGAACACGAGCGGCGGCTGACGGCGCAGCTGCGCCGTCACAGCACTGAGGTGTTCCGCGTCCGCGTAGGAAGGCTGTTGGGCAGCGTCCAGGCCGCGCCACGTGTCCCAGGGAGCGAGCTCCCCGGACTCGGGCGACCACAGACGCTCGGGGACGCGGCGGGAGCGAGGCTTACGCACAGGCTCGCCGCCGCGTCCGGGAGTGATCGAAGGAATCACGCGAAGCGACTCACTCGCCGGCGGGCTCGACGGTCTGGCCGATTTCGGCCATCATCTCGAGGAACCAGGGGGCGGAGATGTCGAAGGGCTTGCCGCCCGCGATGCGCGGGAACGGAACAGCCTTCAGGCGATCGCCGTCCTCCTCGTCATGGCCGATAACGCCGGACTCGCCCTTGAAGGCGCACTCGACGGCGAGGTCGGTCATCGACTTGATGAGACGCAGGTCGTCGGCGTTGGCGCGCGACGAACGCGAGAAGTAGCCGGACTTCTGGACCATGACCTTCTCGGCGTCGATCTTCTCGGCAAACTGCTTGGCAAACCACTGGCCGGGGTTGATCGTGTCGAGCTTGACGTGGCCGAAGGGGTCACGCTGAACCTCGCCACCGGCAGCCTCGATCTCCGCGATGATCTCGGGGACGCCAGCGCCCTCGGACAGGAAGATGTTGACGTTGCCCTGCTCGTCCATGATCGCCTTCAGGCGCGCGGCCTCGGCGTCCAGGTCGATCTTCATCTCGGGCAGGAAGATGGCGTGGATGTCCCAACGCTCCTGCGACAGGCCGATCGAGGGCACCCACTCCTGGGTCTTCAGCCAGTCGTGGTAGCGCTTCGAACCGGCGGCGGTCAGCCAACCGCAGTGGCGGCCCATGATCTCGTGGATGATGAGCATGCGCGGGTTGGAGCGGTGCTCGCCGATGATGTTCTGGGAGTACTCGGAGACCTCTTCAGCGGCGGTCCATGCACCCAGGGACTGACGGATCGGCACAACGTCGTTGTCGATCGTCTTGGGCAGGCCCACAACCGTCAGGTGGTAGTCGTGCTCCTCCAGGTAGGCGGCCAGGTCGGCAGCCGTCGTGTTGGTGTCGTCGCCACCGATGGTGTGCAGGACGTCCACGCCGTCGGCGCGCAGCTGCTCGGCAGCCTTCTGCAGCGGATCCTCATCCTCGCACACGAGGCCGCGCTCGACGAGGTTCTTCTTGTTCGTCAGCTTGACGCGGGAGTTACCGATCGGGGAACCACCGAAGCGGTGCAGGACGGCAGCGTGCTTGCGCGCTTCCTCGTCCACCAGCACGTAGTTGCCGGTGAGCAGGCCGTGGTAGCCGTTCTGGTAGGCAATGATCTCGACGGAGGGATCAATCTCGTTGTAGCGCTCGATGAGTCCACCGACGGCGGAGGACAGGCACGGTGCGAAGCCACCTGCGGTCAGCAGGGCAACACGACGGACCGACATGAATGTCACCTTTCTCAGGTTGGTTAGGTACGGGCCCGCGCGCGAGCGCAGGGCACAGTTCATTCTACCTGGCTCACATCACGTTTCGCCAAGGACGCCCGTCCCACGAAACGCGAGCGCGAGCACCAACCATCGGGCGCAGCCGAGCCCTGTTACTCCTTGTCCGAGCCCTTCTCGTCCTCGCCGTTCTCCTCCTCGGGAGCGGTCGGAACGGGTACGTCTGGGGCGGTGCGTCCACCGGGGGCCGGGCGACCGTTGGAGGGAACGGGCCCCTCGAAAGCTCCCTCGGCGGCCAGCTGGGCCTTCACGTCGGCGGCGTACATGTCCACGTATTCCTGGCCGGAGAGCAGCATCAGGTTGTACATGATCTCGTCGGTGATCGCGCGCAGGACGTAGCGGTCCTTGTCGAGGCCGCGATAGCGCGAGAAGTCCAGGGGCTCGCCGATCACCATGCCGATGTTCGTGCGCGAGGGGATCTTCTGGCCGATGGGCTGGGCGGCATGGGTGCCGATCATGGCGACGGGAATGACGGGAGCGCCAGACAGAAGCGCGAGGCGGGCGACGCCGGTCTTGCCGCGGTAGAGGCGCCCGTCGGGGCTGCGAGTGCCCTCCGGGTAAATACCGAAAAGCTCACCGTCGCGCAGGCGCTTGAGACCGGCGTTGAGCGCAGCCTCGGATGCGCGACCACCGGTGCGGTCCACGGGGATGGTGCCGACGGCGCGCATGAATTCCTTTGTCATCCAGCCCTTGAGACCGGTGCCCGTAAAGTAGTCGGCCTTACCCATGAAAACGACCTCTCGGTCGAGCATCATCGGCAGAAAGACCGAGTCCCACACGGCGTTGTGATTGGACGCGAGGATAGCCGGCCCCTCGGCGGGAATGTTCTCCTTGCCACGGATCCACGGGTGATAGGCCGCCTTCAGAATGGGGCTGCCGGTCGCCTTGAGAGCCTGATAGAACGCCACTGTCACTCCTGAAGTCTCGACGGGCGCGCGAGCGCGCGAACGAATTAGTATCAACTGTATGACGAAACGAACTCCCGTGCGCGATTGTGGGGAAACCATAGCGCCCGGCGAGTCGGCCCGTCCTTTCGCTCGATCGGTGGTCTCGGCGGCCCTGTCGAGGGCATCGTCCGTCGAGCTTCAGCCGAGTCTCGACGCCGTTGGCACACCAGCCTCGAGCGGCCACTGGGTCGTCGTCGACCTCGAGACGACTGGCCTGGGCGCGGGCGCGGAAATTACGGAGATCGGCGCTGTACGCGTCCGCAACGGAGCGGTCGTCGACGAGTTCTCTTCCCTCGTGAAACCCTCGCGACCAATTCCCCCGTTCATCACGTCTCTGACGGGCATCACACCCGCCATGGTGGCCGACGAGGACCCGATCGCAGCCGTTCTGGAACGCTTCATGGAGTGGTCAGGACTCGGAGCGGAGGATTCCCCCGTCCTCGTCGCGCATAACGCGTCCTTCGACGTGGGCTTCCTACGGCGAGCGACCCGCGCGTGTGCGCGCCCGTGGCCTCGCGTTCGCGTCGTCGACACGCTGGCGCTCGCGCGGCTCGCTCTGCCCCGCCCGCTCGTGCGCAACCACAAGCTGAACACGGTCGCCTCCTACTTCGGTACCGCCACCGTACCCGAGCACCGAGCACTCGGAGACGCCCGCGCGACGGCTGAGATCCTCCTGGGCTTCATCGACCTGCTCGCCGGTGCCGGTGCCACCGACATCGAGGACCTCATCGCGCTCACGGACCAGGCTCCTACCAGGCGTCCTTCGACGCCCGAGTTCGTCGCAGACCTGCCCGCCTCCCCCGGGGTCTACCACTTCATCGACACCGCGGGAGACACCCTCTACGTGGGGTCGGCCTCATCGCTGAAATCGCGCGTCGGCAGCTACTACACGAAGGGTGAGAAGCGGCCGAAGGTGCAGCGAATGGTCTCCCTCGCCGCGGGGGTGCGCCCCTATCCGACTGCCTCGATTCTCGAGGCGAGGATTCGGGAACTGCGCGACATCAAGGCCCTCGCACCGCCCTACAACTCCGCGTCGCGGCGTCAGGGGTCCCAGCACTGGGTCATCGCCGAGGCCGGTCGCCCCCGCGTCGTTTCGTCCGTGACGCTCGACGACCTGCCGCGCGCCCTCGGCCCCTTCGGCACGCGCGCGCACGCTCAGCGCGCTGCTGGAGCGATCGAGCACGTCCTCGCCCAGGCCGATCACGATTCCCTCCGTGCCATCCTCGACGAGGCTGTGGCCGCCTCCTCGCTCACGGTGCCCCACGCGCTCACCTCCCTCATGGAGCACCTGTCCGCGCAGGGGCTGTTCGAGGCGGCGGCTGGAGCGCGCGACGAGCTGAGCGCCTACATCGCGGGCGTCGAGCGC
>CAUTGT010000121.1:0-4746 GCA_963537735.1 uncultured Actinomycetaceae bacterium
GCATCTGCGATTCTGACGTGGTCGAGGTGTCGAACCTTCAGCGTCAGCTCCTGCATGGCGAGGGCGACGTGGGGGATCCGAAACCGGACTCCGCGGTGCGTCACCTGAGCGGACTGAACTCCTCGGTGCATTTTGAGCGCTACGGGCACGTGACCCGCGAGTGGTTGGATGAGCACGGTCGCGAGTGGGACCTGATCGTCGAGTGCACGGATAGCTTCGATTCGAAGTATCTGGTGGCGGACTACTGCGCGGATTCCGGCGTCCCGTTGGTGTGGGGCACAGTCGTGTCGATGGCCTTCCAGGTGAGCGTGTTCTGGTCTGCGGCGCCGGCCCCTGTGCCGTCGCTGACGTTGCGGAGCCTGCACCCGGTCAAGCCTGCCCCCGGGACGACGCCGGCCTCGCCGAAGGTTGGTGTGCTCGGCCCCGTGGTCGGCCAGGCGGGCACCGCGATGGCGACGGAGGCTATTAAGCTGCTGGTGGGCTTCGGTGAGCCGCTGATCGGGCGTGTCCTCATGACGGATGCGGCGACGCAGCGCGCCGACGTCCTGACTTTTGCGCCGTGGGACTGAGTCCCGTCGCTGCCTGGCACGCTGACGTTGCTGCGATCGTCGTCGGCGGCGGTGGGGGAGAGCGCCTGGGTGGCGTCTCCAAGCCTGACCTGACGCTCGGCGGCGTGCGCCTCATTGATCGTGTGTGTGCTGCGCTTCTGGAGGTGTGCGGCGCGGGTTGCGTGGCCGTCGTGCCGTCGGCCGTGCGCGTCCCGGATGGTGTTCGGCGCACCCTCGAGGACCCGCCGAATGGTGGTCCGCTGGCTGGCATTGATGCGGGCCTGCGCGCGCTGAGCGTCGGCGACGACGTCCTCGTCGTCATCGTTTCTGTCGACGCTCCCGGGGTGGGCGCTTTTCTGCCCGCCCTCCTCGAACCCGCGTTGGGTGAGGGCAGTGAGGGGCGCATCGTGCGCGGCGGCGATCCGGAGCCTTTCGATCAGTACCTCATGGGCGTCTATCGCGCGGGCGCGCTGCGCCGCGTCCTCGACGAGGCCGAGGCCTGCTTTGGGTCCGTCCGCGGAGTGGGGGTGCGCCGGGTGCTACGCGCCCTCAAGGTCGAGCGAGTGAATGTGAGCGCCGATGTGTGCCGGGACATCGATACTCCTGCGGATGTAGCCTGGTGGGAGGCATATCTTCGTCGATGATATGTCGGCGATTCAGTCATCCTCACAAAGCGCCGCCCGCCGCGTATCGACGCAGGTGGGCGGCGCCGTGGCCTCGTTCGTGTCTGGTGACCGGGGGCGGTGGCCCGCCCGCGAGATCGCCACACGCGAGCCTTCGGCTCGGAGTGATCGATCTCGAAGCCCGGCCAGGCCTTGCCGCCGCCCCCGGACACTAACGAGCCGAGGCCGCGTTTCTCGTTGCTTGAGGGATCAGCGCTGTTCGTCGAGTTGGTGGAAGATCGCCGCGAGCAGGGGCGTGACGACCTCGAGGGTGTCGAGCGCGCCGCCTCGCGAGCCGGGGGAGGAGATGATGAGCGCGCCCGAGGAGTCGCGCGCGGTCACGCCGACGACCTCGCGGGACAGGCCCGACAGGGGGGTGTTGGTCAGGCCGTGGGCGCGGATCTGCTCGGCGATGCCGGGAATCTCAACCTCGACGATCGAGCGGACGACCTCGGGCGCGTAGTTGCCCACGCCGAAACCTGAGCCGCCCAGGACCAGGATGAAACGCACGCCGGCCTCGAGCGCGTCGCGAATCTCCGTCTCGAGGATGTCGGCGCTCTCGGGGATCGCCGCGACCGACACGGGACCCAGGCCGGCCTCGGCCAGCGCTGCCGTGCAGGCGGGGGTCGCCCGATCCTCCTTCGTGCCGCGCTGGATGCGGTCCGAATAGGTGATGACGTGGGCGCTGATCTGGCTGAGATCGTAGTCGACAGGCTTGGGCATGGTGTCCTCCGGGGGTAATGCGTATGGATGTGATCCTAGTCCCTTCTTGCTGTGGAGGTGGGGCTGGGGGCGAACCTGATCGAGAGGTGATTTTGTGCGTGCGTGGGCCAAGCGAAAAGAAGGCTGCGGGAGTCTGTGCGCGTCAATGGGTGGTAGCAGTAGTGTGCACGCAGCGGAATGACCCCTTTTATGACGGATTGAGCAAAGTTAAATGCGCGCGCATGTTTTCTTGATATCAAAGGCAAAAGTAACGATTTGGGTGAGCGTGAGCGAATCGTTGCGCGTCCGCATCTCGGGTTGTTAGATTTAATACGTTCCATTCCCTCTCAAAAGGAGATACGAGTGCGTTCCCTTCGCATCCTCCCCGCCATCGGCACCGCCGCCCTGGCACTCGCCGCCTGCACGGGCGGCTCCACCCCCGCCGACTCCACGGCCTCGCTCGAGGCGACGCCTGCCGAGACCACCGTCCTCAACGTCTACGCCGCCGCCTCGCTCACCGAAACCTTCGGCGAGCTCGAAGAGATCTTCGAGGAAGCCAACCCCGGCGTGGACGTGCGCTTTAACTTCGCGGGCTCCCAGGACCTCGTGACCCAGCTCGGCGAAGGCGCGGACGTCGATGTCCTGGCCACCGCCAACGAATCCACCATGAAGAAGGCCGCCGACGCCTCCCAGGTTGACGCGCAGACCATCTTCGTCACCAACACCCTCACCCTCATCACGACCCCTGGCAACCCGGCAGGCGTGACCGGCCTCGACTCCTCGCTCGACGGCGTCAAGCTGGTGATCTGCGCGCCCGAGGTCCCCTGCGGCAAGCTCACCAAGACTCTCACGGAGAAGCTGGGCGTCACCCTGAACCCCGTCTCAGAGGAGCAGGCCGTCACCGACGTGCGCGGTAAGGTGTCCTCCGGCCAGGCCGATGCCGGCATCGTCTACAAGACCGATGCTCTCGCCGAGGGTGACGCCGTCGAGACCGTCGCCATCCAGGGCGCCGACGAGGCCGTCAACAAGTACCCGATCGCCCTCGTGACCGCCTCGGCGAAGAAGGACCTGGGTCAGAAGTGGATCGACCTGGTTCTGTCCGCCGATGGCCAGAAGATCCTCGAAGGTGCGGGCTTCACGCCCGCCGCGAAGTAACATCGACGCGTGAAGTCACGCAGGACGCCCGCCGTTAGCCCCCTGCCCGTCTGGGCGGGGGGCATCGGTGCGCTCGCCCTGTGCTTCCTGGTCCTGCCCCTGGCCTTCATGCTGGGGCGCGTCAACTGGGCCACCCTCGGTGCGACCCTCGCGACCCCCGAGGCTGCCGCGGCCCTCGGCCTGTCGCTGCGCACGTGCGCCGTCGCGCTTGGCGTGGACCTCCTCCTCGGCGTTCCCGCCGCCCTCGTGCTGTCCCGCTCGTGGCGGGGCGTGCGCGCCGCCCGCATCCTGGTTGCCCTGCCGCTCTCGCTGCCTCCCGTCGTCGCGGGTATCGCTCTGCTTGCGGCCTTCGGCAGGCGCTCGACCCTCGGGGCGCTCCTGAGCGGCGCCGGCCTCGACATCGCCTTCACGACGACCGCCGTCGTCATCGCGCAGGTCTTCGTCTCACTGCCCTTCCTTATCGTCACCCTAGAGTCCGCGCTGCGCGCCCGCGAGCAGGGACTCGACGAGATGGCCTCCTCCCTGGGGGCCTCGCCCTCGCGCGTCTTCTGGCAGATCACACTGCCCACGGTCCTGCCCGGCCTCGGGCGCGGCGCCGCCCTCGCACTGGCCCGATGCCTCGGCGAGTTCGGGGCGACCCTCACCTTCGCGGGGTCCATGCAGGGCGTCACCCGCACGATGCCGCTCCAGATCTACCTCGCCCGCGAGTCCGACGCGGATCTGGCCCTCGCGCTCGGCGTGGTCCTCCTCGGCGTCGCGGCCGCCGTCGTCGCGCTCACGGAGACCCCGTGGGGACGGCTCTCCTTCTTCCTTCGATTGACGAGGCAGGGGCGTGCCTCCGCTCCGGCCGCTCCTGCCGCTTGCTCCACCGCCCCCTCCGCGCTCGCCGGCGAGGTGGGCGAGGGCGTGGCCGTGCGCGTCGCCGGAACCGTGGACGCGCGCGGATGGGACGTGGACGCGGAGCTTCGCCCCGGCCTCGTCACCGCCGTCGTCGGCCACAACGGCGCCGGAAAGTCGACGCTCGCCCAGGTGATCGCCGGGACTCTGCGCGTGGATAGCGGGACCGTCAGCATCGGCGAGCGAGTCGTCGATGACACCGCCACGTTCATGCCCGCGCGCCGACGCGGCGTCGCCATGGTCTCCCAGGCGCCCCGCATCTTCACGCACATGAGCGTCCTGTCTAACGTCGCCTTCCCGCTGCGCGTGCGCGGGGTCGGGCGCGCCGAGGCCCGGGCGGCCGCCCTCGAACAGCTGCGAGCCGTGGGGATCGCGGACCTCGCCCACAAGCGCGCCTCCGACCTGTCGGGCGGCCAGGCGGCCCGCGTCGCGATCGCGCGCGCCCTCGTCTTCCGCCCCGAGGTGCTCATCCTCGACGAGCCCACGGCCGCGCTCGATGTCGAGGCCACCGCCCAGGTCTCCGCCGTCCTGCGCGAGCGCCTGGCGGGCGCCGGCATCACGACCCTGCTGGTCTCCCACGACATCGCCGAGGTCCTGTCCCTCGCCTCCCGCATGATCGTCATGGGGGAGGGGCGCATCGTCGAGGAGGGTGAACCCGCCCGCGTGCTCGCCTCGCCCGCGTCGGTGTTCGCGGCCCGCCTGGCTGGGCTCAACATCGTGAGTGGGCCTCCTGTGGCGCGTCCCGGCATGGTCGGCGTGCGCGTCGGCGACGGGGTGCTGTG
>CAUTGT010000122.1:0-4725 GCA_963537735.1 uncultured Actinomycetaceae bacterium
TGGACCCTCATGCCGGCGTCGTACATGCCGAGGAGGGAACGCCCGGCGAGGCCGTCTTCGAGGCGCGCGGGGTGCGCGCTGGCGAAGGACATGACGGTCGTGGCACCGGCTTGCAGGATCGCGGGGGACGCGGGCGCGGAGGGGCCGAGGACGACGGTGTGAGCGTCGGAGGCGAGCGCGAGGAGGCGCGGCATGGTCTTGTTGACGAATGCGGATCCGGAGATGAAGACGTAGTCCATCTCGGGGAGCAGGTATTCGCAGGCGGAGTCGGGGTAGTCGCCGTCAAAGACGTTGCGTTCGAGGATGTTGAGCTCGGCAGCGTCGGGCATGGCGGCGGGTGCGAAGGGGAAGTGGCCGATGACGGCGACTCGTTTGTCGGCGACGAGGGGCGCGTAGGGGTGGAAGGTGCGTGCCCAGTTGTTTTCCTTGCAGGGTCGGAATCCGTGGGCGAGGGCGCGTACGGGGTGGGAGTGGTACGCGTTGACGGCTGCCATGCCGATGCCGGCGTCTTCGAAGTTCCAGGACTTGGCGAGGGCGGCGACGTCGCGCAGGGGGCGGCCGACGAGGTCGGCGGGGTCCTCGGTGGCGCGCGGGCGGGACTGGACGTTCATGCCGAAGGCCATGCCGACGCCGTCTTCGCTGGAGGCGACGCGGCGCCATTTGCCGTCGGTGAGGATCTGGGTAACGGTGATGTCGGCGGGGATCTCGTCGATGAGCTGGTCGTACAGGTCCCAGGGGCTGGTCATGGTCTCTCCTGTGGGCGCATGAGGAAGGGCCCGGCACTATTTGCCGGACCCTTCCTATATTAGGTCATCCTTAGATGCCATGCGCCCGCCGCGGCGCAGCACACCTACGCGCCATAGACCTCGTACAGGACGCGGAACGCGAGGGCGTTGAGCACGAGCATGCCCGCGATCATGCCGAGCGCGACGACCGTTTCGCGCCGGTTCTGTTGCACCTGCGTGACGCCTGCGCGCGGGCGAGCCATGCGCACGAGGACCCACGTGGCGCCCACGCCGGCGATCGCCCCGCCGATGTGCCCCTGCCAGGAGATGCCGCTGACCATGAAGCCGTAGACGAGGTTGATGCCGAGCAGCGTCAGGATCGCGGTCGTGTCGGAACCGCCCAGGCGCTGGAGGACGAACACGGCGCCGAACAGGCCGAAGACGGCGCCCGACGCGCCCACGGTGCTCACGAAGATCTCGGAGGGCTGGATGAGGCACCAGGCGATAATGAAGGCCGAGCCACCCAGCGCGCTGACCAGGTAGAGCGCGAGGAAGCGCCACCGCCCCAGGACCGGTTCAATCGCGCGCCCCACCCAGTACAGGGAGAGCATGTTGAACAGGATGTGCGTGATGCCGCCGTGCAGGAACGCGCCGGTGAGGACCGTCCACGGGTGCGACATGAGGGTCGCGGGCACGAGCGCCAGGTCGAGCTTCGTCGAGGGCACGAGGAAGGTCACGACGTACATGAGGACGCAGATCGCCATCATCGCGTAGGTAACGACCGGCGTGCCGGCCGCGGCCGCGCGCGAGGCGGGGCCCATCCACCGCTTCTTCGAGGACGTGCAGTCCACGCAGATCGAGCGGACCTCGGTGGGGATCGCGCAGTCCACGCACATGGGGCGGTTGCAGCGCTTGCAGTAGTCGACACTGCGCACGCCCGGGTGGCGCGGGCAGTCGGGGGCGGCGCGCGGGTCCGAGCGCTGGCCGTAGCTCGGCATGCTCATAGCTTCCCTTTCGGCGGGGGATAGGGGACGAGGCCGGGGTGCACCATCCCGGTCACTGCACGCAGCAGCGGGGGCGGCCCCGGCCTCGTCGATGATGAGGGGAGAGGGTCAGTCGACGATCTCGATAGAGTCGATGACCTGCTCCGTCACAGGGCGATCCTGGAGGCCCGTGGGGGTGGTGGCGATGGCGTCAACGACGCGCTTGGACTCCTCGTCGGCGACCTTACCGAAGATGGTGTGGTTGCCAAGCAGCCACGGGGTGGGGGCCACGGTGATGAAGAACTGCGAGCCGTTGGTGCCCTTGCCCATGCGCTTGCCAGCGTTGGCCATGGCGAGCAGGTAGGGGTCGTTGAAGTTCAGCTCGGGGTGAATCTCGTCGTTGAACTGGTAGCCGGGGCCACCGGTGCCGGTGCCGAGGGGGTCACCGCCCTGGATCATGAAGCCGGGGATGACGCGGTGGAAGATGGTGCCGTCGTAGAGGGGACGGGAGGTCTTCTGGCCGGTCGTGGGGTCGACCCATTCGCGCTCGCCCTTGGCCAGGGTCACGAAGTTGTTGACCGTGTTGGGGGCGTGGTTGGGGAACAGTTCGACGGTGATGTCGCCGGCGGAGGTGTGAAGAATAGCTTTCATGACTGTAATGGTCGCATCTTTTCCTGGGTGTTTCCTGTCCGTCACACACCTCACGCGAGCCGGTGGGCTGCAGATCACAGCCCAGTGTTGCACAATAGGAGTGAGTGGCGCGTCCGCGCCCCAATTTATTGTGGACAGAATCGGAGACATCATGGTTACTTCGCCGACTTTCGATGCAGATAAGCTGCGCGCATCGTCTCAGCAGCTTCGCGACGCCGCTGCCATTTACGCCGGCAAGGTTGCCGTGCGGGCCGCCGATCTGGCTGGCCAAGGCGTCGACTGGGCCGCGCCTCGCGCCCAGGCCGCACTGAATTCCGCGATTGAGCACGCAACCCCCGCGATCGAGAGCGCCGCCGCTCGTGCGCAGGCTGCCGCCGCGCAGGCCGGCCCGGCGATCGAGAACGCTCGCGAGCACCTCGTGGACGACTACCTGCCGCGCGCTTCCCTCGCCGTCAACCAGGCGGGTGCCGCGCTGTCGGCTCGCGGTTCGCTGTCGGAGCGCGCTCGTCGCGCTTCCGAGGCTTCGGCTGCCGCCCTCACGACGCCGACGCGCAAGCGCCGCAAGTGCCGCGTGCTGCGCGCCTTCGGCTTGACGGCCCTGGTGGGCGCCGTCGCCGGCGCGGGCTACATCCTGTGGAAGCGTTCGCAGCCGATCGAGGATCCGTGGGCCGAGGAGTACTGGGCGGATCTGGACACGGATTCTTTCGTGCCGGACACCGAGGCTGAGAAGGCCACCTTCGAGGCTGGCGAGTGAATGTAACCTCTTGAGAGGTTTTTGCTTCGGGGGCCGCGGCGCGCTGCGCTGCGGCCCCTGCCCATTCGCGCAGGCACCCTCACGCTTCTCTTATTGAGAGGGTTACTTTCTTCCGGAACGCAGCTCGCAGTTACCGAGCATTTTTGCGAGCCTTGCCGGATGGTCATATGATGAGGATCATCTCATTAGTGTCTGCAGGCCGCGCCTGCGCTTGTTTCGCCTGGAGGTTTTCGTGAGCGACGTAAGCTTCGACTCAAATAAGCACGATCAGACGCGTCAGGACGCGACAAAGGGTGCCGAGTCTCTTAAGACTGCCGCGGATGGCATCGACACCTTCGCAGACGCACAAGTTGAATCCGTGTGGGGCGAGGAGGCCGGCGTCGACGCTGCTCGCCGCGCACTGCAGGAGTCGTACTTTACGCTCCGTGACGGCTTCAATGGCGAGCAAGAGCACGTCCTCAACTTCGGCACGAAGGTCGACGAGACCGAGGAATCTTTCAGGCAAATGGAGGAGCAGAACGCGGACTATTTCTCGCAGGCAGCTGCTGCCATGTCTCAAGATCCAGCCGTCGCCGCCGCAGCCGCCGGATCAGGAGCGGGCACCGGAGCAGGTTCATCCGGTACGGCATACCAGACATCACCGTCGGAGTCCCAGGACAATACCGACCCGAACGCAGCCGGTAGCTCCGAGTTCTGAACCCACGAAAGGATATTCCAGTGGTTCACAGCCCCATGTACCACCGCCTCATGCGTTTCGTGGAGGACGCGAAGGCGAACGAATCCCTGTCCGACTACGACAGCAAGCACAAGGCAACGCTCGAGGCGATGAAGGAAGCCGAAGAGTACATCCAGCATTTCCGGGAATACCAGGGATTCCAGGGCCAAACCGGCGACGCCATCAACAAGTGGCTCGAGGACGCGGAGCGCCGCCTCAGGCTCTGGAGGGCTTCGTACCTCGCCACGTCGCAGGTCGAGGTCGAGATGCGCCGCGTCATGCAGCACGCGCGCGAGGAGGCGGAGATGCTCTCTCCCGTCCTCGTTGACGCCAGGCTGGATAAGCTGCGCGACGTGGCCGAGGTGACGATCCCGGTCATGGAGCAGTACGGCCTCGTCGGCATGGCATATAACGCGGTCGCATCGACCGGCGCAGCCGTCTACGACGCGGTCGCCGCCCAGGCCAACAACCAGCGAGAAGCCAGCTCGACGGACATCCTCCAACGACTCAACGACTCGATGCAGGGGCTCGCAAACCACGCCGCCCGCATCAAGGAGATGCAGGAGGAGTTGAAGAGTCGCAACAAGATTTGGGACCCGGGCGATCTCCCCCAGCCTTCCAATCCGTCCGTCGCCGATCAACTCGACCAAGGTCACAAGGGAGTCTCACCTCACGATCCTGGCGTGTATCCAGGCAACAGGGACACCGACTACGGTCGATCGGACCTGCGCGATCCGAACTCCGGTGCCTACCCGAACGGATTTAACGATCCGAACGCACAGGAAACGGACGCCGAGAAGCTCCGCAGGCTCCAGTCCCAGCGCATCCCCGACAAGTTCAACAAGGACGGCGAGCTGGGCAGCCGGAGCAAGCCCATCACCGACCCCGAGGACCTGA
>CAUTGT010000123.1:0-4677 GCA_963537735.1 uncultured Actinomycetaceae bacterium
ATCTTCATGGTTGTGCCCATCGGCGTCATCATGTGGGTGAGCCTGTACCGGTGGGACCTGATCGGGGACACGCGATACGTGGGCCTGGCCAACGTCACGAATGTGCTGAGCGACCCGGCCTTCCTGTCATCCCTGCGCACGACGATTCTCTTCGTCCTCCTCGTGGTCCCCATTCAGATCATCCTGGGCCTCCTCCTCGCGAACCTGCTGACGAAGGGCGTGCGAGGAACCGTCGTCTATCGCACGCTCATCGTCATCCCGTGGATCGCGCCTCCGCTGGCCCTCGGCGTCGTGTGGTCGTGGATCTTCGCCCCCACCGGCGGCCTCCTCTCAGCTCTTGCGGGCACTCGACTAGAGATTCTCGTGTCGCCCACCTGGGCGCTGCCTGCGGCGGCTTTCGTCGTCGTCTGGTCGAACGTGGGGTACACGGCGCTCTTCTTCATCGCGGGATTGCTCGCGATCCCGCGTGAGCTGACCGAGGCTGCGACGGTGGACGGCGCCTCCTCCTCGCAGGTGTTCTGGCACATCAAGATGCCTCTCCTGCGCCCGACCTTCTTCTTCGTCTCGGTCACCTCCGTGATCTCGGTCTTCAACGTCTTCGATCAGATCTACGCCCTGACCAAGGGCGGGCCGTCCGGCTCGACCGAGGTCCTCGCCTACCTGATCTACAAAGAGGCCTTCGAGACCGGAAACGTCGGCCGTGCCGCGGTCATGGCGTGCGTGATGATGCTGCTCCTCATGTGCCTGACGCTGGCCCAGAACCTGTACTTCCGGAAGAGGACCACGTATGAGCTCGTCTAAGTTGCACTCGCGTCGGCCCTGGTGGTCGACCCTGGGGATCTACGCGGGGCTCTCGCTGGCCGCGTTCATCATGGTCGTCCCGCTGCTCTTCAGCTTCGTCACGGCCTTCAAATCGCCGCAGGACTTCGCCTCGCACTCACCCTTCGCGCTGCCCTCGCCGCCCTCCCTGGCCTCGTTCCAGGCGATCCTGACGGGACGAGTCAACTTCGGCGACGCGATCATTACGACGCTTCTCATGGTCGTGGTGATGGTCGTCGGGCAGCTGGTGTCCTCCGTGCTGGCCGCCTACGCGTTCGCGCGCATCGAGTTCCCGGGACGCGAAGTCATCTTCTGGCTCTTCCTGGGCACCATGATGATTCCGGCGTCGGTCCTCGTCATCCCGCTGTATCTCATGATGGCGAAGATGGGGCTCAACAACACCTTCTGGGGCATCGTCCTGCCCTTCGTGTTCGCCTCGCCCTACGCGGTGTTCCTGCTGCGTCAGTCGTTCCGTCAGATCCCCCAGGAAATCATCGACGCGGCGACTATGGACGGTGCCGGGCAGATACGCATCCTCTTCTCCATCGTCGTTCCCGTGTCGAAGCCGATCATTTCGACGCTCGTGCTCATCACGGTTGTGAGCCAGTGGAACTCATTCATGTGGCCGCGGATTATTGCCGCGACCAGGCCGCGCGTCCTCACGGTTGCGACGGCCGCGCTACAGAGCCAGTACAACGCGAATTGGACGTACGTCATGGCGGCGACGACTATCGCGCTTGTGCCCCTGATCGCTCTGTTCATTGTCTTTCAACGACACATCGTTGAATCGATTGCCCTGACGGGCATCAAGTAACAACACAACCCATCACAACTGGAGGTCTTCATGAAAAGGCGTTTTGTTACCGCTACCGCTCTGATTGGTGCCGCGTCGATGCTGATGGCCGCCTGCTCGCAGGGTGGCAGCGCGTCGAGCGAGGCGGGCACGTCCCTGACCCTGCGTCTGTGGGATGATCAGGCTGCCCAGGCGTACGAGGCGGCGCTCCCCGCGTTCACCGAAGAAACGGGGATCACGGTCAACGTCGAGGTCGTCCCGTGGTCGGACTACTTCACGGGCCTGCGTTCCGAGCTCGCCGCGGGCACCGGACCGGACGTCTTCTGGTCCAACACGAACAACTACACCGAGTACGCCAGGGGTGGCAAGATCGTCAACATTGACGAGGAGTTCCCGGCCTCCGAGCGCGACGGCTGGCTTCAGGGCGCCATCGATCAGTACACGGTTGACGGAAAGCTCTACGGCGTCCCGGTCCTCACCGATCCGTCGATCGCGGTGTACTACAACAAGTCCCTCCTGGATGCGGCCGGCGTGAGCATCGAAGACCTGCAGAACCTGTCGTGGGACCCGAGCGCCTCCACCGACTCTCTGCGAGAGATCACCCGCAAGCTGACGCTGGACTCGTCGGGCCGCAACGCGGCTGACCCCGCCTTCGACGCGGACCACATCGTCCAGTACGGATACAACGCCGCGCTGGATGGCCAGGCCATGCTCATTCCCTACCTGGGCTCGGCCGGTGCCACACTGCAGGACGAGAGCGGGCACTTTACTTTCGCGAGCCCCGAGGGTGCTGCCGCTGTTGGCTACCTGGTGGACCTCATCAACAAGGAGCACGTGGCCCCCTCGGCGGCCGATACGAACGACAACGGCGACTTCAGCCGTGACCAGTTCCTGCAGGGCAAGATCGCTCTGTTCCAGTCCGGTGCCTACAACCTGGCGAACGTGGCCGAGGGCGCGTCCTTCGAGTGGGGCCTGGCTCCCCAGCCGAAGGGTCCCGCCGGTGCCGTGACGGTCGGTAACTCCGTCGTCGCCGCCGGTTCGACGGCGAGCGCGAACCCCGAGGCTCAGCACAAGCTGCTGGCGTGGCTGGCTGGCAAGGACGGCGGTGCCGCACTGGGTAAGACCGGCGCCGGCTTCCCCGCGAACGAGAAGGCCCAGGCGACGTGGACCTCGTACTGGTCGGACAAGGGCGTCGACACCTCGGTCATGGCGAAGACCCCCTCGGGCACGATCATGGCTCCCTTCGGCGCGAAGCTGGGCGCGGCAATGGACGCGTACAACGGGGTGCTCAAGGAGGTCTTCCTGGGACGCACCGGCGTGCATGAGGGCGTTCAGGCTGCCCAGGACGCGGCCAACGCGGCGGTTGATCAGTAGTCGTCACAGACGTGGGACAGGCGCCGGCGGGACATGTTCTCGCCGGCGCCTCAATAAGGAGGACACGAATGGATACCGTGCTCGGAATTTACGCCCACCCCGATGATGCAGACGTGGACGCGGGCGGGACTCTCGCTCGCTTTGCGCGCGAAGGGGCGAGGGTTGTCGTCGCAGTCGTCACGGACGGCGATGCGGGGGGCTCCGACCAGGATCTGCATCAGCGGATGGGGGAGCTGCGTCGCGATGAACAGCGCCGCGCGTGCGAGCAGCTGGGCGTCACGGAGCTCGTCTTCTTCGACGGCTACCCCGACGGTATGGTGGCGCCCTCCCACGGCCTCGTCCGCGATATCGTGGCCCTCATTCGGCGCGTGACACCGAACCTGATCCTCACCCTTTCGCCCGAATACAACTGGTCGTCCATCTACGCCAATCACCCGGACCACCGGGCCGTGGGCGCCGCAGTCACGGACGCCGTCTACCCGGCCGCGCGCAACCCCTTCGCCTTCCCCGAGCTGCTCGAGGAGGGCCTGGAACCCCACGTCGTCGAAGAGGTGTGGTTCCAAGGTGGCCCGTCGACGAACCACGTCGTCGAGCTGGACCGCTCGGACATCGATGCCAAGGTCAGGGCGGTGCGCGAGCACGTCACCCAATTCGATGACCTCGATCGGATGGAGTCCTGGATCCGGCAGAGCACCCGCGACGCGGGGCACCCCCACGGCTACGCGGGGGGCGAAGAGTTCTTCCGCTGGGACACGCGCGGGTAAGAGCCCTCAGTCGAAGGCGGCGGCGACGAGCGGGTTTGTGCGGATCGCCTGATCGAGCACGTCGCGCGCGACGTTGACTGAGTCGACGAGAGGGTGCAGCGCCAGCGCTTGCCACGCGAGAGTGCGATCGCGCTCGCGGACGGCGTCGATGACGAGATTCTCGCAGGCCTTCACGGATTGGACGAGGCCGAGGGCCGCGCCGCTCAACGGCGCAACCGGAATTGGATGGACGCCGGAGGCGTCGACGTCGCAGGGAACCTCGACGACGTCCGTGTCACGCAGCGTCGGAATCGAGGAGAAGCCGCCGTCGCCGTTACCGACGTTGAGGATCATGCGCGCCGGAGTGTTCGTAGCGAGCGCGTTCATGAGGTCGAGAGCCACCTTCTGGTAGCCGCCGCCCGCGATGTCTTCGGCGCGCCTGCCGGAACGCTCGTCGACGTCGCGGGCCTCGGCCATGTAGGTCGCCTCTCGGTCGGCGAGGGCGTCGATCCACGTCCGCCCGGCCTGCTCGGGGTCGGAGAGGACGGCGTTGTAGAAGGCTTCCTGCTGATCGCGCAGGTACTCGCCGCGGGTTTGGTCCTGGTGGATGCGGGCCATGGCTTCGCGATGGCAGTAGTAGTAGAAGAGGTATTCGTTGGGGAGGGCACCCAGCGCGCGAATCCAGTCCGTGCCGATGGCGCGGGACTCTTCCATGGATCCCAGGGCTTCCTCGTCGGCGAAGAGGTGAGGGAGGATGTCGCGGCCGCCGACCGATAGTGAGCGCAGCCAGCCGAGGTGGTTGAGGCCCACGTAGTCGAAGGACACGTCGGCGCGCTCCTCCTCGGGAACGCCCAGGGCGTTCAGCGTGCGGTTGACGAGCCCGATGGGGGTGTCGCAGATGCCGATGACGCGCTCGCCGAGCACGGAACGCATCGCCTGGGTGATGAT
>CAUTGT010000124.1:0-4675 GCA_963537735.1 uncultured Actinomycetaceae bacterium
CCCTGCACGCCGAGGCGGTCCTCGACGATGTAGGAGAAGGTGTCCGTGCCGGTCGCATCGTCGGAGGGCGTGTACTCCAGCCACTCCGTGCCCAGCACGACGCTACCCTTGGCCGGCGGCTGGTCGATGCCCACCAGGGCGACCGAGTCGCCGTCGGGGTCGATGCCTGTCAGGGGCACCGGGATGCGCGTCATCTGCCCCTGCACGGCCCACGCGCTGAGAGGCTTGGGCACGGGAGCACTGTTGGCCGCGGAGGAAGCGATGATCTCAAACGTGACGGTTGTCGTCGCACGGTTGCCCACCGAGTCAATGGCCGTGTATGCCACGCGCACCACGCCGGCCTCGGAGCCGGCGGCCAGGCGCACCTGGTTGCCGGTCACGAACACCGTGCCCAGCTCGGCACCCGACAGGACCTCCACCTCCGGGTCCAGGCTCAGCGACAGGCCAATCGGCGAGCGGTCGTTCGACAGGACGCTCACCGAGCCGATGTCGTCGGCGCGCACCTTCGCGGTGTCGGCCGTGGCCTGGGGCGGCGTTTCCTCACTCTGCGCATCCGTTGGAATGACGCTGACCTGGGCCGTCGCCGAACCCGCGCCGTTGGAGACCGTGTAGGTAAAGGTCGTCACGTCCGAGAGGCCGCCCGGCGACGTGATGCGCAGCAGGTGGCGCTCGATGAGCGTGACCTCGAGACCCGAGTTCGCTGGCACGTCGATCGACTGGACGACGAGGACGCCGCCCGACGGATCCGTGTCGTTGGCCAGCGGCGCGATCAGCGAGGCGCCGCCCGAAGGCAGAACCGCCAGGTCGTCCTCGGCGATCGGCAGAGCGTTCGTGTCGTCGTCGACCACGTCGACGCGGATAACGCCCACGGTCGTCGACGGGCCGTCGGAGACCGTGTAGGTGAACTGGAAGGATCCCGGCACCGAGCCCGTGAACGTCAGCGTGCCGCGCGAGAGGTCAGCGGAGACCGAGGTGCCCGCCGGGGCCGTGCCCGCGGCCACGAGAGACAGGGGGTCGCCGTTGGGATCCGTGTCGTTGGCGATCGGGTCGATCGTCAGCGGCTCAGCCACGCGCGCCACGTAGAAGTCGGCGCGCGCCACCGGTGGCACGTTGCCCGCCTCCTGGACGCTCACCTTCAGCTCGCCCGTGGTCTCGGCGTGGCCGTCCGACAGGGTCACGGCGATCGCCTTGACGCCAGCGCCCGAACCCAGGTCGCGGATCTGGACCGTGCCGTCCTCGGAGAACTGCACGGCCATCCCGTCGGGGGCCGTCGCCGACATCAGGTAGAACTGGTCGCCGTCCGGGTCGATCCAGTCCGACAGGAGGTTGTACTCGACCTGCGCGTTCGCACCCACCTTGATGACCGGGTGCTTGAGCTGGCGCGGGCCCTCGTTCTGGCTCCACGGGTGGATCGTCAGCGTCACGTTCGCCGTCGCGGCCGCGAGGCCGTCCGAGGCCTCGTACGTGAAGGACGTCGATCCGCTCGTCATGTTCTCGGGGACGTCCGTGATCTGCAGGGCTCGGCCGCCCCTCGTGCGCATGATCGAGCCGAACTCGGGGTTGGTGACCGCGCGCGCCGTCAGCACGTCGCCGTCGTCGTCGGAGTCGTTGTCGAGGACGGGCAGCAGCGTCGAGCGGCCCGGGCGGATGCCGAACTCGTCATCCACGGCCTCGGGCGGCGTGTTCTTGTCCTTGTGCTCCGGCTCGGAGACCTGCTCACGCTGGTCCGGAGTCGGAGTGTCCTCTTCCTCCTGCTCCTCGGTGGGGGTCTGGTCCCAGTTGCTGACCACGACCATGTTCTTGTCGGGTAGCCACAGCGTGCCCGTCGAGACGTCGTTGAGGACGATGCGCGTGCGGTTCGTACGGAACACGGCGGAGGAGGCCTCGGCCAGGCTCGGGACCGTCTGCGCCTGGTTGCGCGTGGAGTCCGTGCAGGTGCGCACGAATGCGCCGGAGCCCGCCCAGGCGCCGTAGGAGCAGCCGCGGTGGAAGACGGGGGCTGCGGGGGTGCCCTTCTGGCCGTTCTCCGAGGCCTCCTGGCGCTCGATCGCCTTGCCGTTCAGGGGCACGGACACCAGCTGGTCGCCGGTCGCGAGCAGGACGGCAGCGGCGTCGTCGCCAGGAATCTGCAGGACCGCTCCGCTCACGTGTTCCTCGGACAGGTCACGCACCTTGCCGCCGGGCAGGACGAGCTTGTTGCCGGTCTGGTCGTAGACGACTGGCTTGTCGCCGACCGCGGTGATCGTCGGGGTCCCGGCGGGCGTGAAGTCTTTGATCTCCGTGGTTTTTGCGCGCCAGGCCTGGCCCTCGCTCGTCAGGGTCACGAGCTTGGAGGACCCGGGAGAGTATGCGAAGACCGTGCCCGAGTTCGACACCGTCACGACGCCGTCGCTGAGGTCGTTGGCAACCGCGTCCTCGCGCAGGAGCGACATGGTGGCGGGCTCGTTGGCGCTGCCGACCCACAGGAGGCCCTCGTTGGGGTCGAGGACCGCCAGGACAGAGCCGCCCTGGACCTGGACCGCGTTGTCGGGCAGGGTGACGGACTGGCCGAGGGAGAAGGAGGTCGGACGCACCGGGGTGACCGTGCGGCTCACGGTCTCACCCAGCGTCACGTCACCACCCTCCTGGCCGATGTCGAAGGACGCGGACTTCACCGAGACCGTGCCGTCCAGCATGAGGGCGTCATAGTTGAGGTGTCCGAGGAGCTTGCGGTCCTGGTTCGTCACCCAAATACCGCCGTCGTCGACGCTCACCTGAGTGACCTCGACGCCGCGATACACGACCGCGAGCACGCACAGCATCGCGGACACCAATAGGACGGAGAGCGCGGGTATCCGCTTCGACCAGGTGTTTCGCGATCGACGCGCCTTGTTCATGTGGCTTTCCTCAGTCTCAATGTGCGCACTGGTGTGGGGCGTTGTCTGTATCCGCACAGGGTATGGGCAACCATCCCAAGGATACACACCGACCAACCCTATGGATAAACCCTGAAGAGAACAACAGGTACCGAGGAATCTGCGACCTGTTAATCGTTGGTTCTTGCGGCGGTGCATGGCCATTCGACGCGCGCGAGAACCTGACCACAGTCGCGCATTTGGGCTATCAGGCCTCTTCGACGAGGCCGGGGGAGGTCCCCGGTCCGCTCTCCCGACGCCGCGGTCACGAAGCCCGCCCGGGCGCGGGAACCGCAGATGAGGGCGGGTCGGGTTACGGTGAGTGCATGGCGAAAGAGAAGATCACCTACCGCTGCTCCGAGTGCGGGTGGACCTCCCCCAAGTGGGTGGGCCAGTGCCGCGAGTGCGGGGCGTGGGGCACCGTCGACCAGGCCGGCGAGGCCTCGGGCGGGCCGCGCGCTGCCGCGACTCCCCCGCGTCGCCCCGCCCTGCCGATCGGCAAGGTGGACGGAGAGCGGGCCTCGTCGCGCTCGACGGGTGTGGGCGAGCTGGACCGGGTCCTCGGCGGCGGCATCGTTCCCGGCGCGGTGATCCTCCTGGCAGGCGAACCCGGCGTGGGTAAGTCAACGCTGCTGCTGGACGTGGCCGCCAAGGCCGCGCGCACGGCGGTAGCGGGCGGGCGCGGCCCCGTCCTCTACGTGACGGGCGAGGAGTCGGCGGCCCAGGTGCGCGGGCGCGCGGAACGCATCGGCGCGCTCGAACCGAACCTCTTGATCGCGGATGAGACGGAGCTCGGAGTCGTCCTCGGGCACGTCGAGGCCTCACGTCCCTCCCTGCTCATCGTTGACTCCGTGCAGACCATCTCCTCCGCCCAGGTCGAGGGCGGGGCGGGCGGCGTCGCGCAGGTGCGCGCGGTCGCGGCCTCGCTGATCCGGGTCGCCAAGGAGTCCGATCTGCCCACTCTGCTCGTCGGCCACGTGACGAAGGACGGCGGCATCGCCGGTCCGCGCGTCCTCGAACACCTCGTGGACGTCGTCTGCCAGTTCGAGGGCGACCGTCATTCGCGCCTGCGCCTGCTGCGCGCGGTGAAGAACCGCTACGGCCCCACCGACGAGGTCGGCTGCTTCGAGCTGACGGACTCGGGGATCTACGGGCTCACCGATCCCTCCGGCCTGTTCCTGTCGCGCACAACGCGCGGCGTGCCCGGCACGTGCGCGGCCGTTTCTCTGGAAGGGCGCCGTCCGCTGCCCACGGAAATCCAGTCCCTCGTCGCCCCCTCGTCGGGCGGCTCGCCGCGGCGCACCACGTCGGGCGTGGACCACGCGCGCGTGGCCATGATCCTCGCGGTCTTGCAGGCCCGCATCGGCGCGGACACCTCGGGGGCGGACGTCTACGTCTCCACGGTAGGCGGCGCGCGCACGGTCGAGCCCGCGATCGACCTGGCGATGGCCATCTCCATCGTGTCCTCCCTCAAGGGCGTTCCCCCGCGCGCCGACCTCGTCGCGGTGGGCGAAATCTCGCTGACGGGCGAGGTGCGCGCCTGCACGGGCACGCAGCGCCGCCTCGCGGAGGCCGCGCGCCTGGGCTTCTCCTCGGCGATCGTGCCCGCCCAGGGCAGCGAGGACCTGTCGGGAGTCGACGGCATCACCGTGTTTACTGTGTCGGATCTGGCGACGGCTATTCGTGTCGCTTTCCCCGCTGACTCGCAATAATAGGAATCACACCGACTGTTCTGGGAGGGAATCACATTGACGTCCGATGCAGCGATCCTTCGTGACGCA
>CAUTGT010000125.1:0-4668 GCA_963537735.1 uncultured Actinomycetaceae bacterium
CGCGGCATCTACAAGCCGTTCGTGCCCGAGCGCTCCGCATCCCCGGCCTCGCCCGTCACCTGGGAATCCGTCGGTGGTCAGGGGCGCGTCTTCCTGGGGCGCGGCCCCTCGCGCCTCGACATCGCCCAGGTCACCGGCGGCGAGGCCATGGAGCCGATCCGCGTCTACTCCGGAATGCCCACGGGCGGGGCGGGCATCGAGCAGGCCGCAGCGACGGTGGTCGCCGAGCTGCGCCGAACGGGCGCCTTCGACCGAGCCGTCATCCTCATTGCCGCGTCGACCGGCTCGGGCTGGGTCGACGAGTGGCAGGTCCAGCCCCTCGAGTTTCTGACGCGTGGGAACTGTGCGACCGCCTCGCTCCAGTACTCATACGTGCCCTCGGCCCTCAACTGGCTGACCGGCCTTGAGCCGGCGCAGGAGGCCTCGGCCGCGCTCTTCCGGGCGGTGCGGGCCGAGCTCGACACGATGGACGAGGCCGACCGACCCGCGCTCTTCGTCTGCGGTGAATCCCTGGGGGCTTTCGCCTCGCAGTCGGTCTTCTCCTCGGTCGAGGAGGCGCTCTCCCAGGTGGATGGGGCCCTGTGGGTGGGGACCCCCGCCTTCACGCCGATGCATGCCGAGCTGACGAGCGCCCGCCACAAGGGCAGCCCCGAGGTCGCCCCCGTCGTCTACAACGGTCGGCGCGTGCGCTTCGTCAATGAGCCATCCGACCTGCGCACAGACCTGTACGGGCGGGAGCTGGGACCGTGGGGTTTCCCGCGCTTCGTCTACGCCCAACACGCCTCCGATCCGGTCGTGTGGTGGAATCGTAAGCTCCTGTGGACCCAGCCGGATTGGCTGCGCGAGCGGGCGGGCCGCGACGTGTCTCCCTTCGTTGAGTTCACGCGCTTCGTCACCTTCATTCAGGTGCTCGCCGACCTGCCCGTCGCGGGCACCGCTCCCGGCGGCCATGGCCACACCTACAACGAGGAGCTGATCCCCCTGTGGCGGGCGATCCTCGGCTTTGATCGACTCTTCGACGAGGCCCCGACTCACCCGCGCTTGGCCGCCCTGGATGGTGAGTGGGCGGACGAGGAGATGGTCGAGCGTATCGGCATCGTCGTGCGGGCGAACCTGGAGCTGTCGGACCGACAGTAGGGTGCCTGCAGCGCGTCCTGACTTGTTTGGCAAGGTCACGGGCCTCTTATGTGCCTGTTCGTGGCAGTCCGCTACGGTATTTACCGTGTCAAATGAATTCTGTATCGTGTAGAATTTCAGTCTTTTAAGCGTGTTATCAGTGAGCATGTGTGCTTTTGTCATAGAACATATGTTCATTGGTCAGTGAATGTGTTGAAATCCAGCCGACAAGAAGGTCGAGGGTCTCCTCATTTTGCCTCACAACGCCTTGTAGCTACTAAATGGTAAGTCAGTAAAGCATTGCTAGGTATCTAGTTGCGCAGTATCGTGCGAATTGCGAGCAGATAACCTAACCGCGCGGTATAGCTCGCCTGAGTCAATATTGGAGTGAGCATGTCATATACATTTCACAGGGCGTGGATAGCGGCCCTGGCGACCGGCGCGATGGCAGCGTCCGGTGTCGCCTTCGGCGTTCCCGCCCTGGCAGCAACCCCCGCGCCCGACGCGGATGGTCCGGTGATCTCCGACCTCGCCACCACCAGTGAAGGTATTGGCGGTCAAGTCACCTTCTCCGTCGTCGACATTCCCGGCCTGTCGAGCATCGACCTGCGCGACCCCTCGACCGACGCGATCTTCTATCGTCGCGTCGTGGACTTCCCCGGCAACGTCACCGCTGACGGGATGCACCACTACACGTTTACCATCACGTTCTCCGACATCCAGGCGGCCTGGTCCAAGGCCGGCCACACCGACGCCCTGCCCGCGACCGTCAAGCTGGTCGCATGGGGCAGTGACGGCCTGCCGTCCAAGCGAGCCGACGTCGCGATCGAACCCGTCGCCATGACATCCCTCGACTTTGGCATCGAGTCCGGAAAACTCGATCTGCACGTTGGCCAGCAGACGAACATTGGCGTCACGCACATGCCGGAAAATGCCAACATGACCAAGGTCAATTGGTCCGGCGACGACATTGACGTCCTCAATGTTGATGAGAAGTCGGGCCTCGTGACTGCTCAGAAGGAAGGCTGCTCGGACGTGAGGGCCGTCGCCGACTACCTGGATCCGAAGGTCTTCGACCCGGTGATGGCCAGCGTCCAGGTCTGCGTTAGCGAGCTGGGTGAGGACGAGATTGCCGTCAATCACCTCCGCGTGGACATGGAGGAGGGTGAGACTGTTACCCTCAAGCCGTTGCTTCCCAAGAAGTTCAAGGATGCCACCCTGTCCTGGAGCCTGGAGTACGATGGCGCGGTCATTCTCAGGGTGGCCGAGGACGGCAAGAGCGCGACCATCACCGGCGGCAACGTTGTTGATTGGGATCAGGTGAACCTGACCGCCACCCTGCCTGATGGAACCTCGGCAACGGCGGCGACGATCGCCGTTGTGAAGTCCGTGAAGCAGGACGCGAAGGCACCTGCCCCGTGGGTCGATCCTGCGCCGCAGCCCGATCCCGAGCCGACGGTTGACCCGCAGCCCGCTCCGGATCCCCAGCCTGCTCCCGACCCGCAGCCCGCGCCCGATCCGCAGCCTCAGCCTGCGCCCGATCCGCAGCCTGCGCCCGATCCTCAGCCTGCGCCGGACCCTCAGCCTGCTCCTGATCCGCAGCCTGCGCCCGATCCTCAGCCTGCGCCGGACCCTCAGCCTGCTCCTGATCCGCAGCCCGCGCCTGATCCCCAGCCTGCTCCCGTCCCGATGGGCGCGTGGATGATGGACTCGGTCGGCTGGTGGTACCGCAACGCTGACGGCACCTACCCGACAAACACCTCCATGGTGATCGACGGACGCACCTACCGCTTCGATGGACGCGGCTACATGCGTACTGGCTGGGTCATGGACGGCGGCGCCTGGTACTACCACGATGCCTCCGGCGCTCAGCTCACCGGCTGGCAGATGGTCCGCGGCTCCTGGTACTACCTGGGCGACAACGGCCTGATGCGCACCGGCTGGGTCATGGTCGACGGCGCCTGGTACTACCTGCACGGCTCCGGGGCGATGGCCACCGGGTGGGTCAACCTGGGTGGCACGTGGTTCTACCTGCACGGCTCGGGCGCGATGCTCACCGGCTGGCAGATGATCGGCGGTTCGTGGTACTACCTCGGCTCGGACGGTGCTATGCGTACCGGTTGGGTCATGGTTGATGGCGCCTGGTTCTACCTGCACGGCTCGGGCGCGATGGCCACCGGCTGGCTCAACCTGGGTGGTGCTTGGTACTACCTGTCTCCCTCGGGGGCCATGGTGACCGGCACGCAGATGATCAACGGCCGCATGTACTTCTTCGATGCCTCGGGTGTGTGGATGCCGTGATCTGATATCCGCCTGCCACCAGGCAATACGCCGGGCCCGGGAACGCAGCAACGCGCTCCCGGGCCCGGTGCGTTAGACACTTCAACCGCACTTCATGTCTCGGTAAGCAACACGATCATTGTCAGCTGGGCCACATGAGGTATGTTGTTGGGAGACGGCTGGTACGCCGACGTACCGGGTGCCACTGACACGCCGTCCCCCAACATATCGGAGAAGGCTTATGTCAACGAAGAAACCGGCTGCCCTCCTCGCCTTCGTCGGCGCGTGCGCGCTCGCGGTCACGGGGCCGGCCACTCTGGCCTCGCCCGTGTCCCCGGGCCCTTCCGGCGTCCGTGATGGCGCAGCGACCTCCCTGCCCGTGGGCGACATCGACACGGCGCTGACCTCGAAGAGCGGACAGTCCGCGCCCTCCTCGACCGACACCGAAGCGGACCCGGCGCGCGTCGTTGGCGTCATCGTCCAGCTTGAGGATGGCGCGTCCCGCGAGGGTGCGATCAGTGCGATTAACGAGGCCGTGACCTCCCTCTTCCCCGGCACCTCGGCCCGGGTGGAGCGCGAGTACGACAACGTGATGTCGGGCTTCGCCCTCAAGGTCCCCGTCGGTGCGCTCGACGCGATCCGCCGCGCCCCGGGCGTGCAAGCCGCGTTCCTCGAGCGCGAGGGTCGCGTCAGTGATGTGGCGACGCCCGATGCCGAGGGCGGCATCGAGTCCACGCAGACCGGCGGGCAGGACCCCGCCAACCTGAGCGCCCATCTCATGATGCACATCGACCAGGTCGCCCAGAAGGGCGAAGGAAAGGTCATCGCCGTCATCGACACGGGTGTCGACATGACGCATCCTGCGTTCACGGGCGAACTCGCGGGAACGCCCCCTCTCACCCCGCAGAAGGTTGCCGCGATGACCTCGCAGCTGGGTGAGGGCAAGACCGGCGTCTACGTCTCGCAGAAGTTCCCCTTCGCCTACGACTACGCGGATGGCGACAACGATGCGTCGCCGGCGAAGAGCCCGTATGGTTCCCACGGGACGCACGTCGCCGGCATTGCCGCAGGTAACGCCGACAAGATCGTCGGCACCGCCCCGAACACCCAGGTGATCGTCGCGAAGGTGACGCGCAGCGAGGACGACGCGCTGCTGGACTCGGCGCTGCTCGCCTCCCTCGACGACATGCTCGTCCTGCATCCCGACGTCATCAACCTGTCGCTCGGCTGGACGGCCGGCATGGATAACGAGGCCGACTCGGTGTACGCGAC
>CAUTGT010000126.1:0-4668 GCA_963537735.1 uncultured Actinomycetaceae bacterium
TCAGAGGACCATCGCCGCGATCCAGCCACCGACCAACAGCGGAATGTTGTAGTGGATGAACTCGGGGATGACCGTGTCTCGCATGTGGTCGTGCTGACCGTCGATGTTGAGACCGGCTGTCGGGCCAAGCGTCGAGTCGGACGCGGGAGAACCGGCGTCGCCCAGCGCGCCCGCGGTGCCGATGAGGGCGACCGTGGCCATGGGGGAGAAGCCCAAGGCGATGCACAGGGGCACGTAGATCGCCGAAATGATCGGCAGTGTCGAGAAGGACGAGCCGATGCCCATCGTGATGATGAGGCCGACCACCAGCATGATGACCGCGGCCAGGGACTTGGAGCCGTTGAACATCGCGGAGGTCTGCTGGACGAGCGGCTCGATCTGGCCTGAGGCCTTCAGGACCGAGGCGTAGCCCTGGGCGGTGATCATGATGAGGCCGATGAGGCTCATCATCTTCATTCCGCCGCTGAACACGTCGTCAGCCTGCTGCCACGGCACGACGCGCATGCCGAGCATCATGCACAGGCCCACCAGGGCGCCCACGAGGAGCGGGTCGGCCTCGGAGTCCATCTTGGTGAGGACCGCCTGGATGACGAAGCAGGCGACGAGAGCCACGACGGCGGCCCACACCTTCACCATGTTGACGGGCTTATCGTCGTTGGAGCTGAAGGAGGTCTCGCGCTGCTCGTACTCGCGCGGCTTGCGGTAGGAGACGAGCAGGGCGATGGCACAGCCCACGGCCATCGAGGCAGCGGGGATCGCCATGGCGGCCATCGGGTTGACGACGCCCTCAACCGCCATGCCGGCTTCCTCGATGTTCTTGTAGAGAATGTCGTGCAGGAAGATACGGCCGAAGCCGATCGGCACGAACATGTAGGTGGTGACGATGCCGAAGGTGATCGCACAGGCGACCAGGCGGCGGTCCATCTTCAGCTCGTTCATGACGCCGATGAGCGGGGGAACCAGCAGCGGAATGAACGCGATGTGAATCGGGATGAGGTTCTGGCTCATCACGCCCATGACGAGGACGCCGCCGAGGATGCCCCACTTGGCGGAGCGGGCCACGCGCGCCGAGTTCGAGTCATCAGCGTTGCGCAGCTTCTTGATGATCCAGTTCGCCAGCAGTCGCGGCAGGCCCGAGTGGGCCACCGACATGGCGAACGCGCCGAGGAGGGCGTAGGACAGGGCGATCTTCGCGCCGCCGGCGAGGCCGTCCTGGAAGGCGACCATCGTGCCGGACACGCCCATGCCGGCGACCAGGCCGCCCACGAGCGAGGCCACGAAGAGAGAAATGATGACGTGCACGCGTGCGACGCTGAGGATCAGCATGACGAGCACGGAGAGCACGACTGCGTTGAAGAGCAACATGTGTGTTCCTGTGTTGAGGGTGCGCGGATGCGCAAAATAAGGGGGGAGGTAAGCCGCAGCGCGGCAGGTGGTGTCAGCCGAGATGGGAGTCGGCGTGGATGGATGCGTCGACGGCACCTACCAGTGCGGTCGACAAACCACCTTCCTCGGCGGCCAGCAATCCTGCGATTGTGGTGCCGCCAGGGCTCGTCACCCGATCAATGAGTTGCGCGGGGATCGTGCCCGCCTCGCGCTCAGCGAGGAGTAGAGCAGCGGCTCCCGCCATCGCCTGCGCGGCGATCTCGACGGCGCTGTCCTTGGACAGGCCGTGCTTGAGACCGGCGCGGGCGAAAGAATCAACAATCTGGAAATACCAGGCCGGAGAGCACGAGGCCAGGGCCTGGAACACGGGGAAATAGTCCTCGTCGATGAGGATGGTGCGGCCCACCGAATCCATGAGGGATCGGACGGCTGCTACCTGTGCGTCGGTGGCGCGCGCGGCCGTCAGGGCGGTCATGGACTGCCCGACGGTGGCCGCGACGTTCGGCATGACGCGCACGAGCGGGATGCCCGCGCCGAAGTCGGTGGTGATCTGGTCGAGGGTGCGCCCCGCCGCCAGGGAGACGACGCAGACGTCGGGTCGGCCGACCACGATGGGGGAGATCTCCTTGATGACCGCGCGCTGGTCCTTGGGCTTGACCGCCAGGATGACGATGTCGGCCTGGCGGGCCAGGGAGGCGTTCGAGGACGCGGCGGTTGCGCCGAGTTCGTCGGCCAGGTCGCAGGCCTTGGTGGCCGTGCGGTTGGAGAAGACCAGGGTCGCGGGATCGACGCCGGACGCGACGGCACCGCGAGCGATGGCCTGGGCCATGGCTCCCGTTCCGATGAATCCGATACGCATCAGGGTCTCCCGCTCACATTGGTCGATTGCGATGCAGCTTACTCCACTTTGCCGTTTCTTGGCACAGTGGCCGCACTGTGAGACGAGGCCGGGGCCGAGCCTCCTCGAAAGGAGTCCTCAGCCCCGGCCTCGTGCCGAAAAATCGGAAGTCTCAGCGCTTGCGCGTGCCGAAGATGGAGCGCGTGATCTCGCGGCCGGCGGTGCGCAGGACGGACCCGAGGACGTTTTCGACCTGGCGGGTACGGCGTTCGGCGGCGCGCTGGCGGGCGGCCTCCTCCTTCTCCTGCTGCTTCTCGACCTGGCGGCGCAGCTTCTCCATTTCCTTCTGGCGGGCGGCCTCTTCCTTGGCGGCGGCCTTCTCGGCCTCCTTGGCGGCGCGCTCAGCCTCCTTTTCCGCTTCCTTTTGCAGGCGCTCAGCCTCCTTGGCGGCCTCCTCCTGGGCGAGGGCTTCCTCGCGGGCGGCCTGGGCCTCGGCCGCGCGGCGCTCGAGCTTCTCCTCGGCCGAGTCCGGGTTCACGGCGTCGCGGTAGCGGCCCATGATGACGCTGGACTGGTTGATGCGTGCGATCGTGGCGGCGGACGCGGGACCCATGACGGAGGCAGGCGCCCAGATGCCGACCGGCGTGACCGGGGTGGGGTTACCCTTCGGATCCAGGACGGTCACGACGGCCTCGCCGGTACCCAGGGTGGTGAGGACCTCGTCGAGCTCCAGGGACGTCTTCGGGAAGGTCTGGACCGTGGCCTTGAGCTTCTTGAAGTCGTCCGGCGTGGAGGCGCGCAGGCCGTGCTGGATGCGCGAACCGAGCTGGGCCAGAACGTCGGAGGGGATGTCCTTGGGGGTCTGCGTCACGAAGACGACACCCACGCCCTTGGAACGGATGAGGCGCACGGTCTGGACGACCTGACGCTCGAACTCCTTGGTGGCGTCCGCAAACAGCAGGTGGGCCTCGTCGAAGAAGAACACGAGCTTGGGGCGCTCGACGTCGCCGACCTCGGGCAGGGTGGAGAAGAGGTTGGCGAGCAGGAACATGATGACGGCGCTGACCAGTGCCGGGCGCGTAGAAATGTCGCCGACGCCCAGCAGGGAAATGATGCCGCGACCAGTGGAATCCATGCGCATGAGGTCGGCCGTGTCGAAGCCGGGGGCGCCGAAGAACTGACCGCCGCCCTGGGACTCGAGCGCGGTCAGGGCACGCAGGATAACGCCCGCGGTGGCCTTGGAGACGCCGCCGATCGTGGCCAGCTCGTCCTTGCCCTCATCCGAGGTCAGGAAGGAGATGACGGCGCGCAGGTCGGACAGGTCCACGAGCTCGAGGGCCTGGGCGTCCGCCCACGCGAAGATCAGCTGGAGGGCCTGCTCCTGCGTCGTGTTCAGCGAGAGGGCGCGGGCGAGCAGGATCGGGCCGAAGTCGGAGATCTGGGCGCGCACGGGCACACCCGGGAACTGCGAATCCGCGCCACCCAGGCTCAGCAGCTCGATCGGGAACTGGGACGCGGCCCAGTCCTGACCGTTGGCCGCGGTGCGGCTCAGGAGCTTCTCGGAGCCGACACCGGGCTCGGCCAGGCCCGTCAGGTCGCCCTTCACGTCGCACAGGAGGACGGAGGAGCCGTTCGCGGACAGGCCCTCGGCCAGGAGCTGGAGGGTACGGGTCTTGCCCGTGCCCGTCGCGCCGGCGACCAGGAGGTGGCGGTTGAACATGGGCAGCGGCATCTTGGCGCTCACGCCGGGCACGCGCGCGCCATTGTCGATGAGCGTGCCGATCGTGACAGCGGGGACGTCCCAGGAGTAGGCGCCCTGGATCTGGGTGGCGAAAGCCGACAGCTCGCCGCTCGGAGTGGGGGACGAGGCCGGGGCGGCCGCGGGTGCTTCGGCGGCGGGGGCGGCCTCGGCGGCGGGAGCCTCAGGAGCGGCCTCGGCAGCCTCCACCTGGGTGCGCAGCGCATCGGCCGTCGCGCGGGCTGCTTCCGCCTGCGCGGTCTCGGCGTCGGCGGTGGCGGCAGGCGCCTCTGCGGCCGAGCCTCCCTGTGCTTCAAGCTGGAGACGCAGTGCTTCGGCCTTCGCGCGGGCGGCCTCTGCCTCGGCGGCCTTCGCGGCGGCTTCCGCCGCGGCGAGCTGCGCCTTGAGGTCCTCGATGTTCTCGCTCATGGTGTGGCCTTTCGGCTCTGGGCGCGGTGCGCCACTGTACTTCGACGTTACCGGAACAGTATCCCCTGTGACTGCGGTCCCATGCGAGTTATGCGGGGTGGGTCGGGTGTGGGATTCGTCCACAAGCTCTGCGCACGCGTTGCAGTTATCCACAGGGGTCTTCATTCCGCTTTTCTTCGGCTGTGCGCGGGCGCTAGCGTGCGGGCATGAACGTGTCACGATGGTTGGCTCGTCGGCGCATGGCGGCGCTGACGAAAGCCGTGTACGACAGCGCCCT
>CAUTGT010000127.1:0-4638 GCA_963537735.1 uncultured Actinomycetaceae bacterium
CGGGTGCGATGTACACGGGTGGGCACTGGATCGGCTGGAAGTGGTACTACTTCAATGAGTCGGGACAGCTCGTCGGCTGATAGAGCTGCGAGACGCCTCGCCCGCGCCCCCGGAGAATCTCCGGGGGCGCGGGCATTTGTTCGACCACTAGGTCGGGTGTGCCGTACCGCGGCTTCGCGCGCGCTTGCTTGTAGGGGCGCATATGACACAAATCTTGGTTGTCGGTTGATTTGTCAGATTCGGTGGAAAGATGTCACGCAACCCTAGAAAAAAACGGGTGATATACGGCTGTATCATCGCCTGTGGATGCTCCCTCTCTATCCGGGCTGATGCATGGTACTACGTGCAAATATCCCAACTGATCGACCGACGCATGGTGAGAAGGAATGTCTCAGGGGGTATTCAAAAACCCTGTTGAGAGATATGTTTGACACGAGGGGCCGCGGTCGCAACGTGGAGCCTTCACTTACCAACTGTCAATAGAGGGGGTCACAGATGTCCCATCGAAAGTCAACGGTGCTGGCGTTCGCGCTCGCCGGCGCCCTGTCCCTGACCGTGGTCAGCGTGCCAGCCGCATTTGCGGCAGACGCAGGCACCGCCGGTCGGGTCCACGCAGCCGCCCCGCTGCACGCCAATGCCGATGGGTTCACCGTCGACGCCGACGGGGTGCTCGTGTCGTACACGGGCACTGCAACGGATGTTCGTATCCCTGATGGGGTCACCGAGATCGCTACGAGCGCCTTTAATGACGCGAGTCTGACGAGCGTGTGGATCCCCGCGAGCGTGCGCGCAATCGACGACTATGTCTTTTCAGGCCAGCCGCTCAGCCAGGTCACCTTCCAGGATGACGACGCCCATCCCTCGCAGCTGGAGACGATCGGGGACCGTGCCTTCGCGAACACGGCGCTCGAACACATCACTCTGCCGCGATCTCTCACGATGGCAGGCCTGGAGACCTTCAGTGACATGGCGAAGCTGCGCTCCGTCCACGTCGGTCCGAACGTGGTGGCCCAGGGCCTGTTCGCGGCATTTGCGCGCACTCCGCTTTTAGAAAGCATTGAGGTTGACGTGGCCAACCCGAACTACCAGAGCCTCGACGGCGTCCTGTACACGAAGGGTATGACGCACCTCGCGACCTACCCGGAGGCGAAGAACGTCGGCGGTCACTACTCGGTTGCCGAGGGGACCACGACGATCGACGAAGGAGCCTTCACGTCTGCGCGGATCGCCTCCGTGACCCTGCCCTCGACCCTGCGCCGCGTGGAAAAGGCGGCATTCGTGAGCTCGCAGGTCACCTCCCTGACTCTGCCCGATGGCTTCGAATCCATGGACAATACGGCGTTCTGGTACATGCCCAAACTGGAGCGCGTCGACCTGGGCGGCACGACGGCTGTGTCGGACAGCGCCTTCCGCTACGACAAGGTACTCACCGAGGTGAACTTCCGCCCGGACCTGGGGCGCCTCGCCACGGTGGAAGACTACGCGTTCGAGGATGCGCCGATCGTCTCGGCCGCGCTTCCCGACTCGGTGACGAGCGTCGGCAAGTTTGCCTTCTCCGGCAACAGCTCCCTGACCCGAGTTCACCTGGGCTTGGGCCTGACCTCCATCGGGGAGGGGGCATTCGTTGGGGCGACGTCCCTGGCCTCGCTGAGCATCGCCCCCGCAAACTCGGTGTTCACCGCGGAAGATGGTGTCCTGTACAGCAAGGGTGATGCTGGGCGCACCCTGGTCCTGTCTCTGCCCACGAACGGGGCCACCGAATTCACGGTTCCCGACGGCACGGTCGCGCTCGCTGACTACGCTTTCTCGAACAACACGTCCCTGCGCCGCGTCGTCCTGCCCGAGGGCCTGACGACCATCGGATACGGCGCCTTTGACGGCTGCAACAACCTCACCGACATCGTCATTCCCGACTCGGTGACCGTTGCCCGAGGTCTCGTCAGCAACGGCCTGGACACCGTCGAGCTGGGCTCGCAGGTCACGGAACTGTGGATGACCCCGCGCGACACCGCCACCCCGCGCCACATCATCGTGCGCGGCGGAAACGACGGCGAGTTCTACTACGAGGGCAAGGCCACCAACGGCCGCCCGGACAGCGCCTACTTCGGCGAGGGGATGACCCGATTCACCCTCTGGTTCGACACTCCTCGCGTCCTGGTGCTGCCCTCGACCGTCGAGGAGATCAAGCTCGCCGCTGATATGGCCGACGACCTCAAGACGGGCACCGAGATTTACGTCGCCGCCCCCAAGGGCTCGAAGGCGTGGACGCTCACCGAGGCGGCCATGAAGGAGGCTGGCTACAACACGGCGGCCCTCTTCGAGTACACCCGTCCGCAGGTCGCGGTGTCGGGTGACGGAATCAACGAGGCCGGACCCGGGTACACGCTCACCACCTCCGTGGGCACACCGACGACCGTGAACGTCTCCGCGCAGGGCGGCACGCTGGGCGGGCGCCAGGTGCGCGTTGTGCAGATCGGCGGCGACGGCACGGAGACGGTTCTCCAGGACTGGGATTCGATGCAGGGCAGCTCGGATGAGAGTGCGTCCACCGCCTCCTACACCTGGACCCCGACCAGCGCCGACGCCTCCCTGCGTGTCGACGTGCGTCAGGATCCCCACGTCGTCACCTCGGTGGCTGTCACCGTTAAGGCCGGCTCTGATTCAGCTCCTGCTCAGGGCACATGGGTGTGGAGTGCTCGCGGATGGTCCTACCGCTACGCCGACGGCACATTCCCGGCCAACACCAGCAAGACAATCGACGGCCAGGTGTACCGCTTCGACGCAGACGGCTACATGCGCACCGGTTGGGTCTTCGACCAGGGCAACTGGTACTACCACCCCAGCTCCGGCGCGCAGGCCACCGGATGGATCCTCGACGGGGTCTCCTGGTACTACCTGACCCCCGGCACCGGCCAGATGGCGACGGGCTGGATCAAGGATGGTTCGCACTGGTACTACCTGAACCCCGCCAACGGAAAGATGAAGACCGGATGGCACTACGAGGACGGCGCCTGGTACTACCTCAAGCCCGGTAGCGGTCAGATGGCGACCGGCCACCTGTGGATCGTCTGGAAGTACTACCGATTCGCCGACAACGGCACGTTGATCCGCTGATCCACTGGCCCGAAGGACTACCCATGCGTCGCGCCCGCCCCACCCGGACTCGTACTGGGGGAGCGGGCGCGCTCGCAACTCGACGCGAGGCGCGGTCACACGCTGCGCCCGCCCTATCGCGTGCCCACAGGGATGTGCCGCGCGATCCCTCTCCCTCATACAGCTCAACACCTCAGTGTGAAGAAAGTGAGCCGACAATGTTCCACTACCGACGCGCAGCGCTGACGCTCATAGCGGCCGGCGCCCTCGCGCTTACCACGATCGGCGTGCCCGCAGCCTTTGCGGACGAGGCCGACGCCACCCAGGCCTCGTCACCCCAGCAGGGCGCGAACGACTCTCCTGCGACGATCATCGTCCAGCTCGAGGCAGGCGACGCCGGGGCCGACCACGCCGCGTACTACGCGCAGATGAAGAAGCGCATCGGCGAGGCCGTAGCAGCGGCCAGCCCTGGCGCGACCATCTCCGACGTGCGCGACTACCACCACGCCTTTGACGGCTTCGCGATCCAGGCGCCCGCCTCGACGCTTGGTGCTATCAAAGCGACGGCCGGCGTCAAGGGTGCCTTCCTCGACGGCAGCCACACGTTCGCCACGGATGACGAGATCTCCGGAGGCTACCGTGCCATCGCAGGGGGCGACGAATCGGATGCAGCCACCGGTGCCGCTGCCCAGATGATGCGGGCCGACGGCCTTGCTCAGAAGGGCCAGGGCCAGGTCATTGAGCTCATTGACAGCGGCATCGACACCTCGCACCAGGCCTTCGCGGGCGACATGGACGCCGCGTCGCTGCGCTTCACGCAGGACTCGGTGGCCTCCGTTGCCTCGCAGCTGGGCGCCGGCAAGGGAGGCGTCTGGGTGAGTCCCAAGATCCCCTTCGCCTACGACTACGGCGACGGGGACACTGACGTGCTGGCCACGGAAGACGGCGGTGATGAAGCGCGCAGCGCGAATTACCAGGGCACGCACGTCGCAGCGCTCGCGGCCGCTAACGGCGGACACTTCTCGGGGGCGGCGCCTCAGGCTCAGCTCATCGTCGCGAAGGTGACGAAGGATCCGGGCAACAGCGCGAGCGACGTGAATCTCCTGGCTGCCCTCGACGACGCGATGGCTCTCAAGCCTGACGTCGTCTCGGTCTCCTTCTCTAAGACTGAAGGAATGACGGACGATGCTGAGACCCTCTACTCCCACGTCTACGAGGCTCTCGGTGCGCAGGGTACGACCGTCTACGCGCCCGCCGGGGACATCGAGCACTACGGGCGAGCGGACGACCCCGATAACGGTGCGCTCGGCTTCCCCGCCGCCTTCTCCTCGACCCTCGCCGTAGCCTCGGTCAACGAGCAGGAGATCATGGGCGCCCTCTCCTTCGGCGATCACCTGATCGGGTACCGCCCTCTGGCTCGCATGAACAAGGGTGATGGACCCGGATTCGACACCCTCGCCGAGGGGACGTACCGCCTCGTCTACGCCGGCAACGGATCGAGCGAGGACCTGACGAAGTACCTCGGCGCGGACTACGGGGACCTGT
>CAUTGT010000128.1:0-4596 GCA_963537735.1 uncultured Actinomycetaceae bacterium
TCCAGCAGGAAATCGGCGAGAGGCCCGCGCGGCGAGGATAACTCGGACGGCGGGGCAATATCGATCCTAAGTCGGAATGGTGGCTGCCTCTCTTGAGGTGAGAGGGTGCTACTGCTCCTCTCCGGGTGTGACTCTCAGCTCTTTGAGACCTCTTGTGTTGTGTGGGCGGGGTCTTCGCACTACGGTTGTAATCAACCGATTACAACAAAGGGGAGAATATGAAGATTCTTGTCATTCAGGGCAGCCCTGACGAGGGAAGCTACTCGCATGAACTCGCAACGGCTTACGCTGATGAGGCGCGCAGCGCCGGGCATGACGTGCGTGCGATCGATCTGGCGACGGAGGATTTTGATCCCGTTCTGCGCTACGGATACCGCCAGCACATGGAGGACGAAAGTGCTCCCAAGCGGTACCAGGAGGACGTAGCCTGGGCCGATCACCTCGTGTTCAGCTTCCCGATTTGGTGGTCTGCTGAACCGGCGATTCTGAAAGGTTTCCTTGATCGCACTCTTACCCCGAGGTTTGCCTATCGCTACGTCAACGGAAAGGCGCAAGGGCTGCTGGCGGGTAAGACTGCGGCACTGATTGTCACGTCGCGTGTCCCCTCGTTTGTCTACCGAATCTTTGGAGGACCTATCACGCGATGGAAGCGAATGGTTCTGAGCTTCGTTGGGATCCGACTGACAAAGACACTGATGCTCGGACGCGTTGAACACAAGCAGGACACGCCCGCCTACCGAGCCGCATTCCTCGAAAAGGTTCGAGCTTATGCTCGCGGCTAGACTAAATGCGCAAGAGTACTGAGGAGGAGTGGAGATGGCCGCGACCCGTATGCCAGCCAATGAACGCAAGCCACTCATGCTGGAGGCTGCCGTCCGTGTGTTTGCGCGGGTTGGCTACGCCGCGGCCACGACGGACTCGATCGCGCGCGAGGCAGGCGTCAGTCAGGCGTATGTCGTGCGTTTCTTCGGGGCGAAGGAAACACTTTTCGAGGAGGCTGTTACGTATGTTGTTGAGCAGCTGTGTCGACGTTTTGCTGAGGCGCCCATAGCGGCGGATTCTACCGATGCTGAACGTCGGAAATTGCTGGGGGACATGTATGCGGAGATCGTGAAAGACCACGACACGTTCATGATGATCGTGCGCCTATTCATGATGGGATCCGATCCGCGCTTCGGGCAGCTCTCCCGCGATAGCTTTGCACGCGTGTACCGCGTCCTGCGAGAAGACGTCGGGATGGATGCGCAACAGGCTAGGCTCTTCCTCTCCCACGGTTTGTTGATGAACCTCGTGCTGTCGCTGCGTCTGTGGGAAGGCGAGAGAGACTTGGCGGATGAGATCCTCGGATTTCTCGGGAAAGGACGCGCGGAGGCTATGTATTCACTGCATGATGCGCCTGGCTCCTCGAATGATGACGAATCTACCTCGGCCCGACGGTGATCGTGGCCAGGCAGACGCGGTTCGCCTCGTCTGAGGCCGGCACGTCCACGAGGGCGACGATGCGCCAGTCCATGTCCTCCTCCGGATCGAACAGGGTCTGCGTCGCCAGCCAGAACGTGCCGGCCGCAGCCTGATCGACCGCGTCCGCGATCGCCTCGATCCGCGCCACCTGGGCGCGCTCGAAATCGGATGAAACCGTAGCGGGAGTCAGCTCCAGTACGTCCTCGCGGGTGGGGGCCTCGTTCAACGAACACAGCGACAGGGCGCGGGCACGCTGGTCGATGCCGATCCACTCGTGCTCCGCCCAGTAGCGCTCGAGCACCGTATCCCACTCGTCCTCGCCCCACGGGTTTACCACGGGGGTGCGGGAGGCCTCGTCCAGGCGCGCCAAGGCCTCGACGTTGTCGCGGCTCATCGCCTCCACACGCTCGAATAGCGCGCCACGGATCGCCGTGCGGAACGCGTGGCGGTTCGCGCTGAAAGGAACGGTCCCGTCCTCCCGCGCACCAAACGCGAGCTCGGCGCCCTCCGTGCCGTCGCCCTCGGACGCGGGGGAGATTGCCTGCCCCGTGGACATGGCCTCCCACTCGTCCAGCAGCGAGGAGTCCACCGCGCGGATCAGCGCCGACAGCCAGGCGATGATCGAACGCAGCTCGTCCGTCATGAGCTCATCCGGCACGATCTGGCGCAGCGCCCGGTACGCGTCCGTCAGGTAACGCAGCACGATGCCCTCAGAGCGGCCCACGTCGTAGCGGCCCACGATCCCCGTGAAGGTCAGCGCGTTCTCGATCATCTCGCGCACGACCGATTTCGGGGAAATCTCCTGATCCTCGATCCACGGGTTCGCGTGCAGGTACACCGCGAACGCGTCCCCCAGCAGATCGGCCAGCGGGCGCGGCCACGTCACCTCCTCGAGGGCGGCCATGCGCTCGTCGTACTCCATGCCCTGCGCCTTCATCGCGGCCACGGCCTCGGCGCGCGCCGCCTTCTCCTGCGCGAACAGGAGTGGGCGCGGATCCTCCAGGACCGACTCGATGACCGAGACGACGTCCAGGGCGAAGGTTGGGGACTCGGGGTCCAACAGCTCGAGGGCCGCCAGCGCGAAGGGGGAGAGCGGCTGGTTGAGCGCGAAGTCGTCCGGCAGGTCGGTGGCCGCGCGCAGGCGAGGCTCGCCCGAGGCCGAGGCCTGCGCAGAAGACACGTGCTCGACGACGCCCGCCTGCTTCATCGACGTGTAGATCTCACCCAGGCGGCGCAGGTGCGGGTTGCGATCCGTGGGCGGATCGTCGTTGTTGCGCGCCAGCCACACGAGGTGCTCACCCGGGTCACGCCCGGCCGCAGGCGCACCGGCCAGCACGTTGAGGACCATCGCGTGCGTCATCTCGAAACGGCTCGTGAGCTGCTCGGGAGCCGCGTCCACGAGGCGCTCGAACGTCGAGCGCGTCCACGAGATCTCGCCCTCGCCCGGGCCCTTGCGCTTCTTCGCGGACTTCTTCGCGGCGCGCTTGGCCTCGCGCGCGTCACGGGCCGCCTCCTGCGCGGCGCTCAGGCGTGCGCGCTCACGGGCGGCGTCGACCTCGTGCTCGGGGGCCAGGACGCGCACGAAACCAACCGTGTCGAAGCCGGCGCGACCCGCGCGGCCCGCGATCTGGTGGAACTCGCGCGCGCTCACGTGGCGCATGCGGTGCCCGTCGTACTTCACGAGCGACGTCATCAGCACCGTGCGGATCGGCACGTTGATGCCCACGCCCAGCGTGTCCGTGCCGCACACAATCGGCAGCAGGCCCGCCTGGGTGAGGCGCTCGACGAGGCGGCGGTAGCGCGGCAGCATACCCGCGTGGTGCACGCCGATGCCCTGCGCGAGCAGCGACTTGAGGGTCTGCCCGAAGCCCTTCGTAAACGACACGCCTGCCAACTGTGCGGCGATCGCCTTCTTCTGCTCGGGAGAAATCAACGACGAACGATCGAAAGACTGCGCGGTCGCTACCGCGTCGCGCTGGGAGAAGTGAACGATGTAGACGGGCCAGCGGCCCTCGCCCAGCAGCCGCTCGACCGTGTCGGGCAGGCGGTCCACGACGTACTCGAACTCGAGGGGCACGGGACGCTGAGCGTCGTCGATGAGGGACACGTCGCGCCCGGTGCGTTCCTTCCACGCGCGTTCGAAACGCGTCGTGTCGCCCAGTGTCGCGCTCATCGCGACCACCTGCGGGGTCCTCAGCTCCAGGAGCGGCACCTGCCACGCCCAGCCGCGCTGACGGTCCCCGTAGAAGTGGAACTCGTCCATGACGATCATGTCCGCGTCCAGCGTCGGCCCCTCGCGCAGCGACTGATTCGCCAGGATCTCGGCTGTGCAGCAGATGATGGGCGCGTCGGCGTTGAGCGACACGTCGCCGGTCACCATGCCGACGTTGTCCGCGCCGAACAGGGACACGAGGTCAAAGAACTTCTCCGACACCAGGGCTTTGAGCGGCGCCGTGTAGTAGGAGCGGCCACCGTGCGCCATCGACGTGAAGTGCGCGGCGAGCGCGATCATCGACTTACCCGACCCCGTGGGGGTCGCCGCGATCACGTGGTTGCCCGCCAGGATCTCCACCAGAGCCTCCTCCTGGTGGGGGTAGAGCGGGCGCCCGGTGCCCTCGGCCCAGGACACGAAGGCCTCGTACAGGGCGTCGTCGTGGCCCAGATGGCCCTCGTCCTCCAGGTCGTCCAGGATTTCGTTCAAAGTCGCGCTCATAGCCCCATTGTCCCAGAGTGCGTCCACGTCTGCGTCCCCGCACCGCCGGGCCCTCCCCGCAGCTCATCGACGAGGCCGGGGCGTGCCATGCACTCACGCGCGGGCGTGCGCGTCGCGAGACGTCGCCTGCCGGGCGCAGAGCCCTGTGGCAAGATGAACGGGTCCCATTACAACGCGCGGGCGCGTCCCGCGAAGCGCGCGAGGCGCGGCGACCCGTCCCCGGCCTCGTTTTTTGACACCCCGGGAGGCTCCTGTGGAACACATTGCCCAGATCGAGCAGCAGATCGCTGACTGGATCACGATGCACCTGACGATTGTCATCCTGATCGGAGTGGGCCTCGTCCTGACGGTCGTCTCCCGCGGCGTGCAGCTGCGCCTCTTCCCGGAGATGGTGCGCACGGTCCTCGGCTCGCGCAAGGGCG
>CAUTGT010000129.1:0-4563 GCA_963537735.1 uncultured Actinomycetaceae bacterium
GGCGGCGTGCGGGCCGCTCGGATCGCGGGGTAGAGCCCGGCGACGGCGCCGATGAGGAGAGTTGCGCCGAGGCCTGCGGCGATCACCCACCAGTGCAGGGTGGGCGGCCATCCGTACGCGTAGCACATGCCCCAGGTGACGCCGGCGCCGATGAGGCATCCGGCGAGTCCTCCGAGGAAGGACAGGAGCAGGGCTTCGGCCAGGAACTGCACGGTGATGTGTCCCCTCTTCGCGCCCAGAGACCGGCGCAGGCCGATCTCCTTGCGGCGTTCCAGGACGGAGATGATCATCGTGTTGGCCACGCCGATGCCACCGACGAGCAGGGCAATCGAGCCGACTCCGGCGAGCAGGGTCGTGAGCGTCTGGTCGGCCGCGTTCTGGGCGGCCAGCGCGTCGGAGGGGCGCGAGACCTTCAGGCCGGTGGCGCCCTGCGGGGCGAGCGTGGGTCCGAGGAGCTCGCGGACGGTCTCCACCTGGTCCTCCGACGAGCGCTCGTAGATCGTCGTGGGGGTCTTGCCCGCGTCGAAGTACGTGCCCGCGGCTGACACGCCGATCAGCGCGGCGTTATCGAGTTCCTCGGCCAGGGGTGCTGGGTCCATGATGCCCAGGACGGTGAACGTCATGCCGCCCAGCCACACCTGGGTGCCCGGCTCGACGACGCCGAGCAGCTGCGCGGCCTTCGAGCCCAGGACGACGCCCGGGTACTTGGCGGTGGCGTCGTTGAGCCACGCGCCCTTCTTCATGGTCCCGGAGACGACCTTCAGGAGGTTCGTGTCGGCCGCCATCGTGATGATGCCGCCGGTCGCGTTCGGGTCGGACAGGCGCGAGCGGTACACGGAGACGCCGCTCAGCGTCGACGTCGAAGCCGCGTCCGTGACGCCCGGGATCATGAGGGTGCGCCCCACGGCGTCCTCGGGCAGGATGAGGTCCGTTCCCGACAGGTCCGCGCCGCTACGCGCCGTCAGCATGTTGGTGCCGAGCGCCCGCAGCTGTTCTTGCAGGCGGGCCTGCGAGGACGCGGAGACGCCAACGACGCCAACCATGGCCGCGATGCCGATCGCGATGCCCAGGGCCGAGAGGATGGCGCGCATGGGGCGGGCCCGCAGGCCCGTCAGGCCCAGGCGCGCGACGTCCGAGAGACGCAGCGCGGAGCGGCCGGTACCCGTATTCTTCTTACTCGCCACGGTCACCTCCCGGGTGTGCGGAGTCGGAAACGATCTCGCCATCGCGGATGGCGATCTGCCTGGGCAGCGAGGCCGCCAGGTCGTTGTCGTGGGTGATCACGATGATGGTTGTGCCGGCCTCGTTGAGCTCGCGCAGGAGGGCGACGATGGACGCGCCCGAGCGCGAGTCGAGGTTGCCGGTGGGTTCGTCGGCGAGCAGCAGGGCCGGGTGCCCAATGATGGCACGGGCGATGGCGACGCGCTGGCGCTCACCGCCCGACATCTGGTGGGGCTTGTGGTCCATGCGGTGCCCGAGGCCCACGCGGGTCAGGGCCTCACGCGCGGCCTCGCGGCGCTTGGCGCGCGGCACGCCCCGGTAGAGCAGTCCGTCAGCCACGTTGTCGAGGGCGGAGACGCCGGCCGTCAGGTGGAACTGCTGGAACACAAAGCCGATCAGCGAGGAACGCACACCCGACAGCTCGGTGTCGCGCAGGGAGGACACGTCCGTCCCATTGATGCACACGCTGCCCGAGGTCGGTCGGTCAAGCGTTCCGATGAGGTTGAGCAGGGTGGATTTTCCGGAGCCGGACGGCCCGACGATGGCGACGAACTCGCCCTCATCAACGGCCAGGGACACTCCGTTACAGGCGTGCACGGGCGGGCTGCCGAAGGACCGGTGCACGTCGGTCAGTTGCAGGATGTGGCTCATCGGTTGGGCACCACCACGCGCTGGCCTTCGGCGATCTCGTCGCCGCTCACTTCGACGCGGTCTCCCGCGAACAGGCCGACGGTGACGGGAACCCGGCGAATCTCGCCCTTCTCATCCACGACCTCGACGCCGAACTGGTCGGTGCTCAGGGCCACGAGCGCGCCGAGGGGCACGGACAGCACGCCTGTGCGGGTCTCGGAGGTCAGGCCCAGGGAGACCGAGGCTTCCTGGAGCCCTTCGAGGGCGGAGGTGTCATCGGGGGTGACGGTGATCGGAATGATGCGTTCCTTGGTCGTCTCCTTGGATCCCTCCTCGCCGGCTTTTTCGCGCGGGGGCTCGACCGAGGTGATCGTCCCGGTCGTCGTGGTGGCGGAGCCGGGCAGGCGCACGGTCACGGAGTTACCGACGACGCCGAGGGCCTGGTCGGAGAGCTTGAGGTTCGCGGAGATAATCTGACGCGAGGACGAGGCCGTGAACAGCTCCGTCTCCATCGTGGCGTTATCGCCGACGCGGGCCTTGAGCGCACCGATACGCAGGTCCTCGGGGGCGAAGAGGACGGTGCCCAGCGGCAGTGAGCCGCTCTGGGGCAGGGTGAGGGCCTTCTGCCACTTCTTGATCGCCGCGATCGTGTTCCAGTCGAAGTGGGCGTTCGGGGTGGCCTCGAAGTAGCCGAGCTCGGACAGCGCGGTCTCCAGCTGGGTGACGTCCTCGCCGTCGCTCATGCCCTCCTCGAACGCGCGCCAGGCGGGGGTAGCGCCGTGGAGCAGGTACGTGTTGTTGCCGGCGACCGTGTACACGTGCGATCCCTGGGTGAGGGTCGTGCCCGGCGTGGGCAGGGCGGTCACGACGCCCTCGAAGGCGCTCTTGAGGGTGTAGGAGTCGGCGTAGTGGAGGGTTCCCTGGACGGTGGTCTCCCCCACCAGGTCGCCCTTCGTGACGGTCGCCGTCGCACCGTCAAAAGACTGTGGGGCTTGGGCATCCGCGTTGGTGCCCGAGCAGGCGGACAGGGTCAGCGCGCCGATCGCCAGGATCGCGAGCGCCGCTGGGCGTGGGGTTCGCAGACGCTTCACTTGGCGGCCCCTGACTGCTGGAAGCACTTGTTGAGCACGTCCTCGGGGATGTCCTTGACGCTAATGCCTTCGCCGGCCTGCGGGTCCTTAACGTCGTATCCGGCCTCACGCAGGCACTGCGCTGCCTTGACCATTGCCTCGCGCGCGGCGGGGTCGTTCGCGATGTTGTCCTCGCCGGTCATGCCGGAGACCTTCATCATGCACTCATTGAGGGCAGAGTCGAAGGCGGTGGAGTGATCGTTGAGCTGATCGGGCGTCAGGCCCGTGTCGGGCACGTCGAAGCCCTTCTCGCGCATGCACTGGGCGAACACCAGGTTGGGGTCGTTGCTGGCCGCGTTGGTGGCCGCCGCGCTCGGGCTCTTGGTGCTGGATGCGGACGAGCTGGACGATCCGGTCGATCCGCATGCGCTGAGGGCCGCCGCCACGGTGATGGCGATGACGGCGAGGGCGCGCGTCTGTGCGCGATTCTTCATCGAAAACTCCTTGAGGACTACTTATCGGCAATGGTTCTCACTGCCTGTATAGATTACAGTCCACAACCCTGAAAGCTACCTGAAAACTATCGGGGAGCCTGCGCAGAATTTCATCAGACAACCCTGAGAGTTCACGAGGCCGGGGCTTGGCACTCCCCCAGCGCGCAGTTTAGAGGCACGAACCCTCGTCGTACTCGGCCTTAATGTCCTCGTGGTGGCGGATGACCTCGCGGACCATGAAGCCCAGGAACTTCTCGGCAAAATCGGGGTCGAGGCCGGAGGAAGCCGCAAGGGTACGCAGGCGCTCGACCTGGCGTGCCTCGCGATCCGGGTCGGCGGGAGGCAGATCCAGTCGGGCCTTGATGTGCCCGACGCGCTGCGTGCAGCGGAAGCGCTCAGCGAGGATATGCACGAGGGCGGCGTCGATGTTGTCGATCGTTGCGCGAGCCTCCGCCAGTTCGGCGGGGATACCGCTCACGCCCGCATCCGCCGAAGCGGCCACCGAGGCCTCGTCACGCTGTGCCATTGTTCCTCCCCTAAGGTCTTAACTGACCTCAGTGTAGCGGGCGGACTCAGGCGCTGCGCTTACCTTCCGAGGAGCGCTCCGGGTAGAGCTCTGCGGGCCCCACGCCCTCGACCAGGTCACGGGTGATGACCACGCGGGCGACGTCGTCGCGGCTGGGCAGGTCGAACATGAGGTCCGACAGGGTCTGCTCCATGATCGAGGACAGGCCGCGAGCACCCGTCTTGCGCTCGTTGGCGCGCGCCGCGATCGCCAGGAGCGCGTCGTGCGTGAACTCCAGGTCTATACCGTCCAGCTCGAAGAGGTGCTGGTACTGGCGCACGAGCGAGTTCGACGGCTCGGTGAGGACGCGCACGAGGTCCTCCTCCGTGAGCTCCTTCGTGGACGTCAGGATGGGCAGGCGGCCGATGAACTCGGGGATCATGCCGAACTTGTGCAGGTCCTCGGCGGACACGGCCTCGTAGAGGTCACCCATCTCGGAGGTGCTCTTCAGCTCGGAACCGAAGCCCGTCGAGCGGCGGCCCAGGCGGCCCTTCACGATGTCCTCGATGCCCGCGAACGCGCCGGCGGCGATGAAGAGGATGCCGGAGGTGTCGATCTCCAGGAACTGCTGGTGGGGGTGCTT
>CAUTGT010000130.1:0-4530 GCA_963537735.1 uncultured Actinomycetaceae bacterium
CGGTCGCGGGCTTGTAGATGAAGGCGACCCGGATGACGTCCTCGGCCTCGGGAACCGTCTCCGGCGAGGGCACGTACGCCCACGTTCCGGCGCCCGCATCCTTGTTGAGGGCCTCGACGAGGCGCGCGAGGGACGCGTCGCGGTCCGTCCCGACCCCCACGGCGACGGGGTTTTCAATCTCCTCGAGGGCGACCACGTCGGCCCCCAGGGCATTGATCGCGGAGACGATCTTGGCCTCCTGGTTGGCGAAGGCCTCGCGCGAAAACGCGCCGCGCACCTTGCATTTCTTGGCCGTCACGAAGGCGCCCGTGCGGTCCGGGTAGCCCTTGCATCCCGCTTCGTCGACGCCCAGGTCGGAGAAGTAGTTGAGGACGTTGAACGTCGCCACGCGAGTGTCGCCGCCGACCGTGGGGGCGCCCGGGCGCTCCCCGGTGATGGTCACGGGCGAACGGTCGGGGTGCCCGGCGACCATGGAGGTCGGCTGGAAGACGAAGGAACCGTGCCGGGGCTCGAGGACCACGGGCTTGGTGAAGGCCACGTGGTAGCCGACGCGCGCGGGCGAGCCGTTGGCCAGGTAGGCGTAGGCGGCCTCGGTGGCGGCCCCCTTCTGCAGGTTCGTGTTGGTCCCGTCGTCGAGGGCGATGGCGCGGGCGGCGTTGGCGGCCTCGTACTCACGGGCCGCCTGCCCGGGAGCCACCACGTCCGTGGCCGAGCGCAGCGGGCTCTCACCAGGGGTGAGGGTCAGGGTGCCGTACTGGTTCGTCTGGTAGTTGTCGGTGATGGTCCACGTGGCCTGGGGCGCGAGGAGCATGGACTCACGGGCCTCGGCCTCCTCCGGCGTGGGGACGCGGGTTGCTGGGATGGGCGTCGGCGCCTGGCATCCCGCAACCTCGCTCACGGAGGTCGCCGCCAGCTGGGTGAGGCTCTGGGGGTTGCCCTTCGCGCTCGTCGCGGGGAACTCCCCCACCGTGCCGGTCACGCGCACGCAGGTGCCCAGTACCGGGATTTGCCCCTTCTTGCCCGCGTAGACGAAGAGCCCGTCGGATCGAGTGCGCCCCGGCTCCCACGCTCCGCCCGATCCGGGGGTCTGGATCGTGTAGCCGTCCAGCGTCTCGCCCAGCCCGGACTCGCCGGCCGGGTACGTGGCCGTCACGACGCCGAGAGTCGTCACGGTGGCACCCACCATCGCGGAATCATCCCCCACGCCCACAGCCTGGATGTCGGGGATCGGCGTATCGACGAGGCCGGGGCTAGCCTCACCCGATTGCGCGGAGCTTGCGGGGCCGGAAGGCTCCGCTGCGTGCGTAGGTTGCACAGCCCCCGACTGGGTCTGATCGGAATCAGCCTGTCCCACATCGGCCGCCCAAGCAGCGGGTACAAGCCCCATCGCGGACAGCGCGAGCGCGCCGAGTACAGCTAGTGATCGTGTCCCGCACTTCATCGGGATGTCCTCTCAACCTCACCTCACCGTGAGGGGCCGATGAGCCCCGCGCCGCAGGCATCTTTACCAACGGCAACACAAGTTATGACAAGTGTAGCCTCACGCACAAACGTGCGGAAGCCAATGAGAATATTCCCGAAAATACAATGCGCAGGCGGGCGGGCGTGCAGTCGCGAGCGCGCGCCCGCCCCGGCCTCGTCAAACTCAGTCTGACCCCGCTGGGTTCCCCGGCCTCGTACCGAGAAGATCGCGAGTCAGGACGCCGAGTACGGGGAGACAACCACCTGGGCGCGCTGAAGGTCCTTGACCTCGGAGTACCCCGTCGAGGCCATGGTCCGCTTGAGGGCACCCACGAAGTTCAGGGAGCCGTCCGCGCGCGTCGAGGGGCCGTAGAGGATCTGCTCAAGCGTGCCCGTCGTGCCCACGTGCACGCGCTGGCCGCGCGGCATGTCCGGGTGGGTCGCCTCGGATCCCCAGTGCCAGCCGCGTCCCGGAGCCTCCTCCGCGCGGGCGATGGCGGCGCCGAGCATGACGGCGTCCGCGCCGCACGCAATCGCGCGCGACAGGTCTCCGCTGCGGCCGATGCCACCGTCCGCGATGACGTGCACATAGCGGCCGCCGGACTCGTCCATGTAGTCACGTCGGGCCGCAGCCACGTCCGCGATCGCGGTCGCCATCGGCGCGTGCACGCCCAGGGACTGGCGCGTCGAGTGTGCCGCACCCCCGCCGAAGCCGACGAGGACACCCGCCGCGCCCGTGCGCATCAGGTGCAGGGCCGCCGTGTCCGTGCAGACGCCGCCGACGATGACGGGGACGTCCAGCTCGTAGATGAAGCGCTTGAGGTTGAGGGGCTCGCGGCGCGAGGACACGTGCTCCGCGGACACCGTAGAGCCGCGAATGATGAACAGGTCGACGCCCGCGTCCACGACCGCACGCCAGTGCTTTTGCACGCGCTGAGGCGACAGCTTGCCGGCGACGACCACGCCGGCCTCGCGCAGCTGCTTGAGGCGCGCGGTAATCAGCGAGGGCTTGATCGGCTCGGAGTAGACGCGCTGGAGGGTCGCGATCGACTCCTCCTCACCCAGGTGCGCGATGTGATCGAGGATTGGCGTGGGGTCCTCGTAGCGGGTCCACAGGCCGTCCAGGTCGAGCACGCCGATACCACCCAGACGACCGAAGGCGATCGCGGTCTCGGGACTCATCACCGAGTCCATCGGGGCAGCCATCAGCGGGATGTCAACGTGGTAGGCGTCGATCTGCCAGCCGACGTTGACATCCTCGGGGTCACGGGTGCGCCGCGAGGGCACGAGGGCGATATCGTCCAGCGTGTAGGCGCGGCGTCCGCGCTTGCCACGACCGATTTCCACTTCGTCGCTCATGACCCGATTCTACTGCCTACTTCCCGCTTCTACCGCCTCCGAGACGCAGATGTGCCCACCCTCTGCCACACTGGAGTCACCGGCAAGGCTAGGAGCAATCATGAGCTGGATCGACGACCCGTGGATGGGTTTTGACACCGAGACGACGGGCGTGCGCGCGCTCAAGGATCGCCTCGTCACCGCCGCGCTGGTGCTGCGCATCGACGGCGCGTCCTACCGCAGCGGCGTCAGCGCCCCCGACCAGGTGGCGACGTGGCTGACCGACCCGGGCGTCGAGATCCCCGAGCAGGCCACGGCCGTCCACGGCATCACAACCGAGCAGGCGCGCCGCGACGGCCGCCCCATCGAGGAGGTCCTGCACGAGCTGGCCGGTTCCATCGTCGAGCACTGGCTGCGCGGCTACCCGGTCGTCGCCTTCAACGCGACCTACGACATCACGCTGGTCAACCAGGAGCTGCGCCGCCACCGTCTGGGGTCCTTCGAGGAGCGCCTGGAGGGCGCCCCCATGCTGGTCGTCGACCCGTTGGTTTTGGATCGCAAGCTCGACCGCTTCCGCAAAGGCAAGAAGACGCTGACGGAGATGGCGCCGGTCTACGGGGCGGTTGCCTCCCCCGACGCTCACACGGCCGAGGTCGACGTGGCAATGACGCTCGACGTGCTCGCCGGCATGGTGGACAAGTACCCGCAGCTGGCCTCCATGAGCGCCCTGGAGCTCATGGACTACCAGCTCCAGGCTCACCAGGATTGGGCCGAGGACTTCGAGAAGTACCTGCGCAAGCAGGGCAAGGACGCGAACATCGACCGCGAGTGGCCCCAGATCACGCCACGAGGCCGCGGCGACGACCAGGAGTAGCAACGATTCAGGCGGGGGTCGGCAGGTACCGGCCCCCGTTTTCGCTGCCTCTCGGATGCCACCAGCGTGGAGGGCGTCGGCCGGGCTGCGGCCTGGTCGGGCTTCGAGCCGACAACGCAGCCACCCAATCAGGACGAGTACCGCTGGGCAATATCACGGCTGAATCCTGCAGGTCATGCACCAGTTAGGGAGCATTACACCGCCTCCGAGCTGGTGTAATACCCACCTAAGTGGTGTAACACCACTTAGCGACAAGCCAACCACCACACGGTTACACCACTATGCGGGACGCTACTCGCCGCTCATGCGGCGAGCGCGAGAGGAGCACACCTGGACCCATGTGGATAGGTTGTCCGGATGCGGATAGGTTATCGGCATGCGGATAGGTTAATAAGCTATCCGCATGCTCATAACCTATCCATATCGCAATAACCTATCCGCGTACGCGGCCGGTTTCGTCGGTCTGGAGGGCAGGCATGCACGGAACGCCCTGCCTCGGCGTGTGCGTACGGTGTCGAGGCCGCAGGGCCTAGCCAATCAACGCACCACGAGCCACCAGTGTGGAGGGCGCCGGCGGGGCCGCAGGGCATGGCCGGGCTTCGAACCGACGCGCCGAGCGAAGCTCGCGGCGCGGACGGTGAGCGGGCGGGCCCGACGGCGCCCGGAACATCGGTGGCACAGCCAGCAGAAACACCGGTGCCTCAGCCAGCAAGAACGCCGATGACACGAAAAAGCCCGGAGGCGCATCTGCGCCTCCGGGCCTCTACGCAAGGCTCACTTTTCCTTGATGAGATCCAGCCACGTGCGGCGCTCGCCCACGAGGAAGCCGAAGTCGCGGTTCTGGTCCGCGATGGCGG
>CAUTGT010000131.1:0-4516 GCA_963537735.1 uncultured Actinomycetaceae bacterium
TTCCGCGCCGAGTCCGAGTCCCTCGTGGGACCGGTCGCCGAGCGCGCCATCAATGACTTCAACGCACGCGTCGCGTTCCTTGGAACCGACGGGTTCAGCGTTGATCGCGGCCTGACCACCCAGCTCGTAGAAGGTGGCCAGGTTGGCTCCATTATGCGCACCCGCGCACAAGAGACGTGGCTGCTCGCTGACTCCTCCAAGTATGGGGAAGCCGGCTTTGTCAGCTTCATGGGGATCGACGAGGTCACCGGAATCATCACCGACGATGAGATCCCCGAAGAATCCATCAAGGAATTGGCCGAGCGCACGAAGCTGCGCATCGTCTAGGAGGAATTACATGGCCACCATCGTGGTGATGCCCCAGCTGGGCAACTCTGTTGAGTCATGCATCATCGTCGAGTGGATGATCGCAGAAGGCGACACCGTCGCCGTCGACCAGACGCTCGCGTCCATCGAGACCGACAAGTCGACCATGGAGGTGCCCTCGACCGCTGAGGGTACCGTCCTGAAGCTCCTGTGGGAGGAAGGCGACGAGGTCCCCGTGAAGGATCCGCTCATCATCGTCGGTGAGCCCGGAGAGGACATCTCCGGCCTCGTTCCCGGTGGCGACGCCGCCCCCGCCGAGGCCGCCGCTGCTCCCGCCGAGCAGGCCGCCGTCCCCGAGCAGGCAGCCCCCGCCTTCGCGAGCGAGCGTGCCACCGGCGCCGTCTCCCCGCGTGCCCGCGCCCTCGCCGCGTCGAACGGCGTTGATGCTTCGGCCATCACCGAGGGCTCCGGCCCCCACGGCCGCGTCATCGAGCGTGACGTCGCCGCCGCGATCGCCGCCGGCCCCGTCCTGACCTCCGCCGCGCGCGCCGCCGGCGTGAGTGCCGCCGAAGGCACCGGCATTGGTGGACGCGTGTCCGTCGCCGACGCCGGCCGTGCCCCCGAGGCCGCCCCTGCCGCCGCCGTCGCAGCCCCCGCCGCTGCCGCCGACTTCCCCGGCGCCTCGACCTCCGCCCCGCTCAAGGGCGTGCGCAAGGTCGTCGCCAAGCGCATGATGGAGTCCCTGAGCTCCACGGCGCAGCTGACCCTCAACACCACCGCGAACGCCGCCGGCATCCTCGCGATGCGCAAAAAGGTCAAGAACGCGGACGAGGCCCTGGGCCTGAACAAGATCACGCTCAACGACCTGGTCTGCTTCGCGGTCTCGCGCACCCTGCTCAAGTACCCCGTGTTCAACGCTCACCTCGAGGACGGCGTCCTCACCGAGTTCGAGCAGGTCCACCTCGGCTTCGCGTGCGACACCCCGCGCGGCCTCCTCGTCCCCGTCATCCGCTCCGCGCAGGCACTGGGCCTCAAGGCGTTCTCCGACGAGGCCAAGCGCCTCGCCGGCGGCGCGATCGACGGCTCCCTGTCGCCCGACTTCCTGAGCGGCGGCACCTTCACGGTCTCCAACATCGGTTCCTTCGGTATCGAGACCTTCACCCCCGTTATCAACCTGCCCCAGACGGCCATCCTGGGCGTCGGTGCGATCACCCCGCGCCCCGCAGTGGCCGCCGACGGCTCGATCGGTGTGGAGCAGCGCCTCACCCTGTCGCTGACGATCGACCACCAGGTCATCGACGGCGCGGACGGTGCGCGCTTCCTGCGCGACCTGGTCGCCGCCATCGAAAACATCGACGTGACCGTTCTGGCCTGAGGAAAGAGGAACACTCATGAGTGACACGCATTTTGACGTCATCGTCCTCGGTGCGGGCCCCGGCGGCTACCTGGCCGCCGAGCGCCTCGGACACGCGGGCAAGAAGGTCGCCCTCGTCGAGGAGCAGTACCTGGGTGGCACCTGCCTGAACGTGGGCTGCATCCCCACCAAGACCCTGCTCAACGGCGCGAAGAACTACCTGCACGCCAAGGAAGCCAGCCAGTTCGGCGTGGATGCGCAGGGCGTGTCCGTCAACTGGCAGCAGATGCAGGCCTGGAAGGATCAGGTCGTCAAGGGCCTGGTCGCCGGAGTTGCCGCGACCGAGCGTAAGGCCGGCGTGACCGTCATCAACGGCCGCGGCCACCTCGATGCCCCCGGTCGCGTGACCGTCGAGGGCACGACCTACACCTCCGACCACGTCATCATCGCCACGGGTTCCGTGCCGGCCATGCCCCCGCTGCCCGGCACCCAGGACAACCCGGCGCTGGTCGACTCCACGGGCATCCTCTCGCTGCCCGAGGTCCCGGCCCGCCTCGCGATCATCGGCGGCGGCGTCATCGGCGTCGAGTTCGCTTCCCTGTACGCCACCCTCGGCTCCCAGGTGACCGTCATCGAGATGGCCCCCGAGATCCTGCCCTTCATGGACGACGACCTGGCCGCCAAGGCCCGCGCCGCCATGAAGGACGTGACCTTCGAGCTGGGCTGCCGCGTCGAGTCCCTCGACGGAGGCACCGTCCACTACTCCAAGGGCGAGGAAAAGCTGAGCGTCGAGGCCGACGTGGTCCTCATGGCTGTCGGCCGCCGTCCCGCGACTGCGGGCTGGGGCGCCGAAGAGGCCGGCCTCGAGATCAACCGCGGCATCGTCGTCGACGACACGATGCGCACCAACCTGCCCAACGTGTGGGCCATCGGCGACGTCACCGGACGTTCCCTCCTGGCGCACGCCGCCTACCGCATGGCGGAGATCGCCTCGGCGAACATCCTCGACCCGACCGCGAAGAAGCGCGGTGAGGTCATGCGTTGGCACACCGTCCCGTGGGCCGTCTTCTCGATCCCCGAGGCTGCCGGCGTCGGCCTGACCGAGTCCGCCGCCAAGCGCGAAGGCCGCGAGGTCCTCGTCGCCAAGGTCCCCGCCCTCATGTCCGGCCGCTTCATCGCGGAGAACGGCTTCAAGGCCCCCGGCGAGGCGAAGATCCTCGTCGACCCCAAGACCCACCAGGTGCTGGGCATCCACGTGCTGGGTGCGTACGCCGCTGAGATGATCTGGGGCGCCCAGGCTGTCCTCGAGATGGAACTGACCGTCGAGGACCTGCGCCAGGTCGTCTTCCCGCACCCCACGGTCTCCGAGGTTATCCGCGAAGCCGCGTGGGCCGTCAAGCTCTAACGAACATTCCCTACATCAAGGAAGAGTAGAAACATGACTCAGTCTCTTATCATCGACCCCAATGAGGTGCGTCGCCCCGGGTACGTGAAGTTCCCCGAGGTCCCCGTCAACCAGTACACCTTCGACCGTGACACCGAGATCGCCCGCTACGGCGAAAAGGGCATGGTTCAGATGCTCCACGACATGATCGTCGTGCGCACCTTCGAGTCGATGCTCGATTCCATCAAGAAGACCGGCGCCTGGGAAGGCGTTGAGTACAACCACCCCGGCCCCGCCCACCTCGGCATCGGCCAGGAGAGCGCCTACGTCGGCCAGAGCTACGTGCTGTCGCCCGATGACTTCATCTTCGGTTCGCACCGCTCCCACGGCGAGATCCTCGCCAAGTGCTACTCGGCCATGCACCAGATGGACGAGAGCCAGCTCGAGGGCATCATGAAGGGCTTCCTCGGCGGCGAGACCCTGTCCTACGCCGAGAAGATCGACTACAAGGACACGAAGGACCTCACCGAGAACTTCATCCTCTTCGGCGCCCTCGCCGAGATCTTCGCCCGCAAGTCCGGCTTCAACCGCGGCCTGGGCGGCTCGATGCACACCTTCTTCCTGCCCTTCGGTTCCTACCCGAACAACGCGATCGTCGGTGGCTCCGCCCCCATCGCGAACGGAGCGGCCCTCTTCAAGCGCATCAACCGCAAGCCCGGCATCGTCATCTCCAACATCGGTGACGCCGCCATGGCCTGTGGCCCCGTGTGGGAGGCCATGAACTTCGCGTCCATGGACCAGTTCCGCTCGCTGTGGCGCGAGGAGGACGGTGGCAACCCGCCGATCCTGTTCAACTTCTTCAACAACTTCTACGGCATGGGCGGCCAGACCTTCGGCGAGACCATGGGCTACGAGATCCTCGCCCGCGTGGGCGCGGCCCTCAACCCCGAGGCCATGCACGCCGAGCGCGTCGACGGCCTCAACCCGCTGGCCGTCGCGGATGCGACCACCCGCAAGAAGAAGATCCTCGAGGAGGGCCGCGGCCCCGTCCTCATGGACACCATCACCTACCGCTTCTCCGGCCACTCGCCGTCGGATGCCTCCTCGTACCGCACGAAGGAAGAGGTCGATCTGTGGGAGCAGGTGGACTGCATCAAGGAGTACAGCAACCTGCTCATCTCCAACGGCCTGACCACGCAGGACGAGATCGACGGCTACACGGCCTCGCTGACCGAGAAGCTCGTCAAGGTCCTCAAGCTCTCGATCGACGACGAGGCCACGCCGCGCGTCGCCGACGGCTACATCGACTCCGTCATGTACTCCAACGAGAAGGTTGAGGCCTTCGACGACGCGACCCCCGAGATTGACCTCGAGGACAACCCGCGCGTCAAGGCTCTGGCCAAGAAGGTGCGTACCTCCGTCGACGAGAACGGCAAGCCCGTCTCCAAGATGCGCATGTACCAGTTCCGTGA